>JAEWWY010000020.1 GCA_023458835.1 Bacillota bacterium | reverse complement strand
GAACAATCGAGTCTACCTGGGAAAGCCCGGGGAAACTTACGTGCAGCGACGGGGGTGTCTCCTCCAGAAGCGGAGAGTCGGCTTCAGGCGGCATCAGGTTATCCTCAAGGACGGGATAGCCTTCAGGGATGACAGCTTCCTCCAGGGAGTCCACGTCTTCCCCCGCGGATCCGGCATCGGGCACATTTCCAAGATCTTCCGGCTCAGCCGGCTCATCGGAAACGGGCGGGGCCGCATCCTCCACGCCCTCCGGCTCAACGGGCGGGGGAGGCGCCTTCTCCGGTTCACCGGGATTTTCCGGCTCAACCGGCTCATCGGAAACGGGCGGGGCCGCATCCTCAACGCCCTCCGGCTCCACGGGAGGGGGAGGCGCCTTCTCCGGTTCACCAAGATTTTCCGGTTCACCCGGTTCGTCGGAAATGGGCGGGGCCGCATCCTCCGGCACGCCGGATGAATCAGGGATCAATGGCACGCCCTCGTTCTGCGGGGCGATATTCGGTTCTTCTACGGACGGTTGCTCAGACTCCGGCAGGGCTTCCGATGCTTGGACAGGCAGCACGGCCGGTTCGGGATCTCCAGATGCCAGCGCCGGTGCGTTCATGGAGATCAGCAGAATCAGGGTGAGGGCAACCGACAGGATACGGGACCAGGTTCGACGGTTCATAGGGGGCCTCCTTTCGCATCCGGGGGATTCGTTGATGAGAGATAGCATAACCATGGATACGGCCAGACATCCGGTTCATCCTCTGCCGGCGGAATATCGGTCGCAAACAAAGGCGCGCGTCCGGCGCGCATCCACCCTGCCCATGCCGGGCAGAAATGACGTAATAAAAAATGCTGCCATAAGCCGCATCTAATAATGAACTGCGGCTTTCTGGCAGCACGTCCGTCTTGGCGCATCAAACGCGATGGACATGTGGACTCAAATCGCGTATAAGATATATGCGCTGTAGACCGTTGCTTTGCGCCATCGTCTTTCGGCGATTTTGCCTTTTTCAGAATATTACCTTAGGAAAATATTAGCATTAAAGTCTTAAAACATCAAGGCGAATCCAAGATTTTCATTCCAAAACTTTCTTACATTTTTCACAAGCAAAAGCAAGAAAAAGACATATTTGGAAGTTGCTTTGCATAGGATGGGCGCGCTTGCGCGCTGAAGCTCCCTTTGGGCGGATGTTTCCCATGATATTCGCCGGGTGACAAGAATATCTGGCAATATACCGGAGCCATGTCAATATTTTTTAGTTTCTAAAAAATATTGACATTTTTGTTTAGCAGCTATAAAATATTTTTGGGTGATGCGTGTGAAGAAGAAGGAAGAACTGATCAAGAAGCTGTATCAGGCCCTGAACATCATGATCTGCGAATCGAAGATCGCCAGAAGCTACGGAACGGGGCACAAGCTGACCTATTCGGATATCAATCTATTAAAATGCGCCCAGCGCAATGAGAACGCCAAGGCCGGCGACCTGTCGCAATACCTTGGCATTACCAACGGTGCGGTGACGCAGCTTGCCAAAAAGCTGGAGGACAGGGGATATTTGGCGCCGTACCGCATCAGCGGCAACAAGAAGGAAGTCTACTACAGGCTGACTGCCCAGGGGGAAGAGGCCTGCCGGGGATATGACGGGCACTATGAAAAAATGCGCTCCGCCATGGAAGGGTATATTGCCGCGCTGGATGAGGGCACCGTTGAAAAAATTACCGGCCTGTTCGACCTGGTAGCCGACATCAGCGCCGCTCCTGAACATTGCTGTATGAAGCAGGCCGCGGACGGGGGCCAGCCCGGGGAAACGGCTGCAAAGAGGTGTGAAAAATGCCGCAGAATTTATTGAGCGTCAAAAACCTGTGCGCCTGCGCGGACGGCCGGCGCATATTGAACGGGATCAGCCTTGAGATAAACGCAGGAGAGGTGCATGTGCTCATGGGTCCTAACGGCGCGGGCAAATCCACCCTGGCCAACGTGGTCATGGGGGACCCGCGCTATGAGGTGACGGAGGGGAGCATCCTTTTTGAGGGCGTTGACGTTACCGGCGAAAAACCGGATGCAAGGGCCAGAAGGGGTATGTTCCTATCCTTTCAGGCGCCGGAGGAAATCCCCGGGATCACGGTGGAAAGCTTTTTGCGCGCCGCGAAAGCGGCGTATACGGGAGAGGAGATCAAGCTTTTCCCCTTCCGCAAGGAGCTGAAAGCCAAGATGGAGGAGCTGGGCATGGACCCCGCCTACGCGGCCCGGCACCTGAACGTGGGCTTTTCAGGCGGCGAAAAAAAGAAGAACGAGATTCTGCAAATGGCGGTGCTGAACCCGAAGCTGGCCATATTGGATGAAACGGATTCCGGGCTGGATATCGACGCGGTGAAGACGATATCCCAAAGCGTGGGCCGCTTCAAAAGTGAAAAGAACGCCGTGCTCATTATCACCCACATTACAAGAATTCTGCAAAGCCTGCCCATAGACCGCGTGCATATCATGGCGGAGGGGCGCATCGTCAAAACCTCCGGCGCATCCATCATCGAAAAAATCAGCCGGGAGGGCTTTGCCTCGATCCTTGCGTAACCATGGCAGAAGGGAAAAGGAATGGAAAAGCAAAAAACAAGGCTGGAAGACATAGACCGCAGACGCTTTGATTTCAGGGATGCGGATCAGCCCGGCTATAAGACGGACAAGGGCCTTACCGCCGATATTGTGGCGGATATATCGAAATTAAAGAACGAGCCCGGCTGGATGCTTGAGCACCGCCTGCGGTCGCTGGAAATCTATCACCGTACGCCTCTGCCCGTTTGGGGCCCACCCTTGGACGGGCTGGACATGGATGAGATCGTCACCTACGTAAAGCCGGACACGGGGCTGAAAAGCAACTGGAACGAAGTGCCGGAATACATCAAGAACACCTTTGAGCGGCTGGGCATCCCCAAGGCCGAAAGGGATTCCCTGGCCGGCGTAGGCGCGCAGTACGACTCGGAGGTGGTATACCACAACATCCGGCAGGAGCTGCTGGCACAGGGTGTGATCTATACCGACATGGAAACGGCCGTCCGGGAGCATGAAGGCATGATCCGGGAGCTTTTCATGAAGCTGGTGCCCCCGGAGGACCACAAGTTCGTGGCGCTCCACGGCGCGGTATGGTCGGGGGGCTCCTTTGTTCATGTGCCGGAAGGGGTGCGCGTCGAGATTCCGCTGCAATCCTATTTCCGGCTCAACGCCCCCGGCGCGGGCCAGTTCGAGCATACCCTGATCGTGGTGGAAAAGGGCGCCGGCGTCCACTTTATTGAAGGCTGCTCCGCCCCCAAATACAATGTGCTCAACCTTCACGCCGGCTGTGTGGAGCTGTATGTGCGTGAGGGCGCCCGGCTTCGGTATTCCACCATTGAAAATTGGTCAAAAAACATGATGAACCTGAACACCAAGCGGGCACTGGTGGAAAAAAACGGCACCATCGAATGGGTTTCCGGCACCTTCGGCTCCCATACCACCATGCTCTACCCATCCAGCATCCTAAAGGGTGAGGGCGCAAAATCCACCTTCACGGGCATTACCTTTGCGGGCGGCGGACAGCACCTGGATACCGGCACAAAGGTTACGCACGCGGCGCCCAATACCTCTTCCACCGTCAGCTCCCGTTCCAATTCCAAGGACGGGGGTATCGCGGTATACCGCAGCTCCATCAACATTCTTCCGGAAGCTGAGGGCGCGAAATCCTCCATCGTCTGCGAATCCCTGATGATGGACAGCCGCTCCCGGACGGATACCATTCCCGTCATGGACATCCGCAACGACCGGGTGGATATCGGCCACGAGGCCAGGATCGGCAGGATCAGCGACGCGGCGGTATTTTACCTGATGACCAGAGGGCTTTCGGAAGAAGAAGCAAAGGCCATGATCGTCCGCGGATTTGTGGAGCCTATCGCCAGGGAGCTTCCCCTGGAATACGCGGTGGAGATGAACAGGCTGATCAGCCTTGAGCTGGAAGGCACCATCGGTTAGGAGATGCGTCATGCAGGAAAGAACAATATCTGTGGGCAGGATGCCCGTAAAGACCTGGCGCTGGCTTCGCGTGAACGAGGCGGAGCTTGCCCTGCGCCGGCCGGATGCGGCAAAAAGCGCGCCCGCCGGGGAGATACGGGCGTCCGGGCGGGTGGATATACGGCAGGATTTTGACACGCCGGCCTGGGCCTGGAAGATGGCGGGACTTTTCGTTCCCCTGGAAATGGCGGCCTTCATCGATGAAAACGCCAACCGCAGGCATTTGATCCGGATCCCGCCAAACCACGCGGAGAAGGAGCCTGTTTTTCTTGCGCTGCATTTGGACGCAAAAAGCCCGGCGCTTGTGGATGATATCATCATTGAAGCGGGGGAGGGCTCCAGCGCCACGGTGATCCTGCAATACACATCCGAAGCGGGCGCCCTGGCCCGACATTGCGGCCGCACGCGGGTCATTGCCCATCGGGATGCCAATGTAAAGCTGGTCAAGGTCCAGATGCTGGCGGGGGATGCCGATCATTCGGACGCGATAGAAGGGACCGCCCAGGAAAACGCGCAGCTTCACGTGATCCTGGCGGAGCTGGGCGCCGCCCGTCCGCTTGTAAGCTGCAACCTGACTTTGGAGGGGGAAGGCGCCGCCGCCGGGCTGGATGTGGTATACCTTGGCGATCAAGCCCGGTCCCTGGACATCACCTGCCGGGTGGAGCACCGGGGCAGAAAAACGGTTTCCAATATCACTGGAAGAGGCGTTTTGCTGGAACAGAGCAAAAAGGTGTTCCGGGATACGCTGGATTTTATCAGTGGCGCCGCGGGCGCCAAGGGCCGCGAGGAGGAAAGCGTGCTGATGCTGAGCCCAAGGGCGCGCAATGTTTCCGTCCCGCTGCTTTTATGCGGGGAGGACGATGTGGAGGGCGAGCACGCCTGTTCCTCGGGAAGGCCGGACGGAAAGATATTGTTTTATCTCATGAGCCGCGGGATTGGGGAACTGGAGGCAAAAAAGCTGCTGGCCCAGGCCAGCCTTTCCTCTGTCGTGGAAAAAATACCGGATGCGCAAATCCGGGAGGCGGTACTGGATAAGGTACGCAGCTCCATTGAGCGGGGAGGATAAGGGCTTGAATAAATATATAAAGGATTTTCCGTTATTGCGGCATACGGATGAAAAGGGCCGCCGCCTCGCCTACCTGGACAACGCCGCCACCACCCAAAAGCCGCAGGCCATGCTGGATGCTGTCGCGGCATACTATGAGACCTCCAACGCCAATCCTCACCGGGGTGCTTATGATTTGAGCATGGCGGCCACCGGGGCGCTGGAAAATGCCCGGGAAAAGGTCCGCGCATTTCTCGGGGCGAAAAGAACCGGGGAGATCGTCTTTACCAAAAGCGCGACGGAATCCCTGAACATGGTGGCCCAAAGCTATGCCCTCTCCGCCCTGAACCCCGGCGACGGCTTTGTGCTTGCCGTTTCCGAGCACCACAGCAACCTGGTGCCCTGGCAAATCACGGCCCGGGCCAGGCAGGCGGAGCTTTCCTACCTGTATACGGATGGATCGGGACGCATCCCGCTGGAAGAAATACGGCGCAAGATCACCGGCCGCACAAAGCTGGTAGCCATCGCCCACGCTTCCAACGTGACCGGCGCCGTCCATCCCGTCGAGGCGGTCATTGAACAGGCCCATCAGGCCGGCGCCGTGGTGGTGGTGGACGGCACCCAGAGCGTTCCCCACATGGGGGTGGATGTATCCCGGCTGGACGCTGACTTTTACGTGTGCTCCGCCCACAAGATGCTGGGCCCCATGGGCGTGGGCGTCCTGTATGGCAAACAGGCGCTGCTTGAAAGCATGCCCCCCTGCCTGTACGGCGGCGATATGATCGAATATGTGGAGGAGATGACCTCCACCTTCGCGCCCGCCCCGCAAAAGTTCGAGGGCGGCACGCAGAACGTGGGCGGGGCAGTGGGGCTTGCCGCCGCCATCGATTATTTGAATGCCGCGGGCATGGAAAACATTCAGGCCTATGAGCGGGAGCTTACGGCCTATATGCTGGACCGGCTCCGGAGCTCTCCGCATGTGAGGATTGTGGGGCCGGACGATGTTGAAGACCGGATCGGCGTAGTTTCCTTTATGGTAGAGGATGTTCATCCCCACGATGTGGCGACGATCCTGAACGCGGACAGGATCGCCATCCGCTCCGGCCACCATTGCGCCCAGCCGTTTTTACGCCATCTGGGCGTGCAGGCCACATGCCGCGCCAGCGTATATCTGTACAACACAAAAGAGGATATTGACCGTTTGGCCCAAAGCCTCAAGGGCGTCAGGAGGTGGCTTGGCTATGGAATTGGGTGATCTGTATACGGAGGTCATCACGCAATACAGCCGCTCCAAAAAGCACAGGTGCCCCCTTTCCCAGCCCGACGTCACCATGCGGGGCGTCAACCCAAGCTGCGGGGACGATATTACCCTGGAACTGGCGGCAAAGGGCGGGATTATTCAGAAAGCTGCCATTTCCGGAAGCGGCTGCGCCCTATCGGAGGCTTCCGCCGCCATCATGGCCGGGCTGATCGAGGGAAAATCCACCGGGGAGGCGGAACGCCTGGCCGGGCTGTTCCTTGGCATGATCCGCAGGGATATCACCGATGAAGGAGCGCTGGAGGAACTGCAGGACGCCCAGGCCCTTCAAAACATTTCCAACATGCCCGCCCGGGTCAAATGCGCGACATTGGCCTGGCATACGCTGGAGGAAGCGCTGAAGAAGCTGAAGGCATCCTTTCCGGAGCCCGCGGATTGATACAGGGCCTTTTCAAAGGCGCGACGCACAGCAAAGGGCGTGCCGCAAAACGATTTTATGAAATCGGGAGCGGCATGCCCTTTATCTGTTGGATATTGAGTAGAACAGGGCGCGCAAGGAGAAATGCCGGTCAAAAAGGCGATGTGGGGGGGTTACCCCTCAATCCCTTGCTCCAGGCATTTGATCCCTTCTTCATACCACTCGGCCGCCTCGGCAAGCAGCGGAGCCACGGCGCGGTTGCGCTCCGCGTCCACTCCCCAGGGGGAATCCCAGGAAAGGTATGGTCTGGACCGCTCCAACGCGTCCACCTCCCGCGAGAAGCAACTGGCTGCGTTAAGAAGCGCCGTCTCCCGCCCGCGATGCCTGGGTGCAATCTCCTTTAGGAAATCTATGCCCGCTTGGCGCGCCGAGGTGTACACCTCGTGGCAATAAGCATCCGCCGCGTCTCTCTCTTTCGAGCCGGAGCGATATGCTTCTGCCCAATAGCGGTAAAACTGTAAACCCTCCTGCTCATGGGGGATAGGAGATTCGGTGGTTTTGCGGGCGTTCTTGACTGCTTCGCGCAAAGCTTCCGTTTCAAGCTTCGCGCTGTCGGGGGTGAATTTCTTGCCGCCGATTGCGATGGCGCCCATTGGAATCTCGGCCGTTCCGGGGCGGTCCCAGCTCTCACGCTCGTACTCTGTCATCCCTTTGTAGCTGCCGCGCCCAATAAACTGGCGTTGCTCCTCATCATAGCCGCATACCACATCCCACTCCATGCTGGTAAACGCATGCCATACCAGCACCGGACGGCCCTGATTGATCTGAGCCTTCACCGCATCGATCATCGCGGCGGACAGGTCATTTCCATCGTCGCTTGCGCAGGGATACTCAACCGCCTCATATCCCATGTAACGAATGAAATCGCTGGTCCAGCGGGTAAAAAAGCAAGTGGGACGGCTGGGGCAACCACCGCTGATGCGAAACGCCGAACCCGATATGCCCTGAATATACGCCGGCGTGTACAGCTCTCCCATATGGTTGAAAATGATTCGCACGCCCTCAAACAGCGGCTCTGTCACCCGGTAGCGGTCTACATTCTGAAGTACCATTTCCTCATCTCCCTTGATATAGGTGGCAGACAGCGTGAAATGGAGCCGGTAATACTTCTTCAGTTTCAGCCGGTTCTTGCGCGCCTGGGAAGGCGTCACCTGAAAAAGCCGCTTGAACGCCACGCAAAACGCATCGGAGGTATCATACCCGTACCGCATGGCGACATCCACGATCCGGTCCCGCGTATTCACCAAATCGGATGCGGCGCAGCTCAGCCTCCTCCGCCGTATATACTCGGTAAGCGTAATGTTTGCCGAGAGCATGAAGAACCGCTGGAACACCGCGCTTGGACAGGCAGCAATGCGCCCGATTTCGTCCATATCTATCTGACCGGTCAGATTTCGCTCGATGTAGCCCATTACTTCGTTCATCTGCTCCACCCAATGCATGCGCCATCCACCTTTCGGCACCAGTATACAAAACGCCAGCCGTCTTGTCCCGTCAATTCCGGTACGGGTTTTTCGGGTTTGCGCTGACAGGGAGGTGGTATCGTATGTTGATCACTGAATGTTTCACCGCAACAGAGCTTATTTTGCCGCTTCCGGCCGTTTTTGGCTGATCCTGACCGGCGTGTAATAGTCCATCTGCTCATAGCCCATCACTTCGCGCGCCAGCGGCGGCGTGATGATATTCCCAAGCCCCGGGCGGCTGTCATCCCGCGCAAAACCGTTGGCCGCCAAGAATACATCAACTGCCGCATCCATGGCAGCAACATCCGTCTTTTGGTCGATATCCGTCGCGATAGCATAAAGCCCGCCCTTGAAATCAATGATTTCATACGCCTCTGGGACGTTCATGCCCTCCTCATAAAGATACAGCCAGTGGAACCCGCCCGACGCCATGTATTCCTCCCCGTCCCAGAAGAGAAAGTCCCTGGGATGGATTGACCGCGGAAGGGACGAGAACCATTGGGGAAAGCCGTCAAACTTCTCCTGGCCGAACATGCCGATGCCGGAGGAAACCATTTTGCAATCCGGAATCTCAATGATACGTATGTGCTGCATGACCATTCTCCTTTATCCTTGCAATATTTCCATCATTCGCCTGATATCCTCTGAAATCATAGTGCGCTTGGACTTTTCGATCAGAATATTCCCGCCGGTCATAATGTAAGAGGGAAAGACCCGGAGGCTGCCATAATAGAATGCCTCCGCCCTGATCTTATAGGTGGGCTTGGAGGGGATCACGGCCTTTTTTGTCCTTTTCTTCGCGATCATGTTAAACGCCCTTTTGGCTACATCTCCCATCAGCATGATCACCTTTACATTCGGGAACAGGTCTATTTCTTTTTCCAGAAGCGGCAGATGCATGGCAATCGCATCTGCGGGGACAGTGTACTGGAGCTTTGGCGTTTTTACGGCCGTAGTGATGTATATGCCCCTATCAAGGATGTCGCGGATATCCCGCACATGAACGTCCGCATCACGAAAAAGCGCGAGCGTCGTTTTCATATAATCCGCGCCGGCACTTCCGCCGTAAAAGCCATCCTCCGGATCCGCAGGAGGAACCTCATTGATCATGATACATTGGATCATGCCGGTTTCTATTTGTACATCCGGCAATTGAAGCCCGCTCTCATCCAAACGCATTTTTGGTAAATGCTCCAGCAAATGCTCTTTGATATTCACCTGCATCGCACAATACCCCTTTTTTGATTCAGTATAGCATACATTCTATGACAACAGCATGTCATATTTATATTGAAGGTGGAAAAAATAAGAAAAAATGGCCTGTTTCAGCATAAAACAGAACCATTTTATTCGCCTTAAGGAAGCAGGGATTCTTATTATTCTGCGCAAACGACAACTGCCCGCAGCTTTCGCCGGAGGCGTTGCTGACGATAAGCGGAAAGCAGATGGATGGGCCTAATCCGCGGACACGGCGCGTTCAGGCGGTCCTTCCCGTACCTTGCGGTTCAATCGGCAATGCTCACAATCGGTATATACGCATAATTTGTATGGGGCGGGGCGCCGTATTCGGCGTGGCAATGATACTCCAC
>JAEWWY010000019.1 GCA_023458835.1 Bacillota bacterium | reverse complement strand
GCCACGCGGCTGGGCAGATCGCCCTTACGGCCCTGCTTTAGGTCGATACCCAGTTCATTGGCAATCTCGATCTTCATGCTGTCCAGCGCCGCACGGGCTTTAAATGCGCTGGAGTCCTCCGGGGAGCTGGGGGTGTTGGGATGATTGAACAAAACACATCACTCCAATATGCCGTCTGCTTTCTGCCACGAAAAGACCGGCGGCTTGCGCCGCCGGCCTCATATGGTAAGGTCCTTGCCTGCCGATCCTATTGGATCAGCGGGCCTGGCCGCTCATGGCCCTTTCCTGTTGCTCGATCATCCGTTTGACCATGTAGCCGCCGATATAGCCAGCCTGACGGCTGGGCAGGTCGCCGTTGTAGCCCTGCTTGAGGTTGATGCCCAGCTCGTTGGCGATCTCGAACTTCATGTTGTTCAGCGCCGCGCGAGCTTCGGGTACGGTGGAGGTGTTGCTGGAAGAGCTGTTGGAATTGTTGAACATTTTCATTTCACTCCATTATTCATAATGTGGACGTTCGATAGCGCGGCGCATCCTCGCCCCGCCTGCTTACCGGCCTGGTTGGCTGCCGGCCATCTGCTTTTCGGCCTGCTCGATGAGGCGTTTGACCATATAGCCGCCCACATAGCCGTTCTCCCGGGAAGACAGATCGCCGTTGTAGCCCTGCTTGAAGTTGATGCCTAATTCCCTGGCGATTTCAAACTTCATGTTGTCCAGCGCAGCCCGGGCTTCCGGCACAGTTGCGTTGTTGGAACTGCTGTTGTTGGCGGACTTTTGGTTCATCATCGGACTTTTCACCTCCTGTTATGGCGTCAACGCTATTTTGACCCATGCGGGCAAAATTACGCTGCCAATTGTTCGCAGGGTGCTTATGCCAGTCCATATAAAAATCAATCAAGTGCACCTTTTTCTCTTTTATGCGTGCCAATGCAAAAAAAGATTGACGAAACTTGAAACACATGCTATGATGTTTCAGGTTTTAAGAAAACCTGTGCCGTAGACAGCGGGTGCCGGGCTTTGGCCGGCGTAAAGAAGCGTTCGCTTCGCCAGCCGAGGTGTAAGGAAGCCTGCAATCATGATGATTTTGCTCGCCCTTGCGCCTGCGCAAGGGTTTTCCTTTATCCTGAAAAGAAGGAGGTGCAAGGAAATGAGCAAAAACCTGGAAATCAAAAAGCAGGCAGTTGCTGAAATCACCCAGAAATTCATGAATGCCAAAAGCGTCGTGGTGGTGAAGTACAACGGCCTGACGGTGGAGCAGGTGACCGAGCTGCGCAACCAGTGCCGTGCCGCGCAAGTGGAATACGTTGTGCTGAAGAACACGTTGGTCCGCCGCGCGCTGGACGACCTGGGCATTACCGCTTTGGACCATGTGCTGGAGGGCCCTTCCGCCTTTGCCTTTGGCATGGCGGACGCCGTGGCTCCCGCCAAGGTGATCGACGGCTTCATCAACAAGACGAAGACCGCCGCCATTGAAATCAAGGCCGGCTTGCTGGGCAGGGATCCCTTGGACGTGAAGGCCGTCAAGGCGCTGGCCGAGCTTCCCAGCCGCGAAGTCCTGCTGGCCCGCTTGCTGGGCAGCATGACCAACTCCATCTCCAGCTTTGTGCGCGTGATAGAAGCCTATCGCAAGCAAAAGGCCGGCGAGGCCGAATGATCCCCCGCTTCATCGCCGCTCAGGCGGCATACTCAGTTTGATCGAATTATGAGGAGGATAACCCCATGACGCATCAGGAAATCATCGCGGCCGTCGAGTCTATGACGGTGCTGGAGCTGGCCTCTTTGGTAAAGGCCATGGAAGAAAAGTTTGGCGTTTCCGCCGCCGCCCCCGTGGCCGTGGTTGCCGGGGGCCCCGCTGCCGCTGCCGAGGTTGTGGAAGAAAAGACCGAGTTCGACGTCGTTTTGAAGGACGCCGGCCCCGAAAAGATCAAGGTCATCAAGGTTGTGCGCGAAGTCATCTCCGGCCTGGGCCTGAAGGAAGCCAAGGACCTGGTGGAAGCCGCCCCCAAGACCATCAAGGAAGGCGCTTCCAAGGACGAAGCCGAAAAGATCAAGGCCAAGTTTGCCGAAGCCGGCGCCGTGATCGAAATCAAGTAATATTTAAGAAAGTGGCGCTGACGCGTCACTTTTTTATTCTACGGTTTTCCTGCGGCAAGTTATGCCGCCTGAAAAAACCTTGCCGCACGGCAAGGCTTTTTTTGCGCGCGTCCCAAGAATTCTTGACGCGGGACGTGCAGTCTGCTATCATAAAATTGGCAGCAAATAGCATAGAGCGGCAACAACCCCCTGCCGTCGCAAGGAGGTAATTATGTCTTTCTGGATCGTTACGGATAGCTGCACGGATTTCCCCGAGGCATATGTGCAAAAGCAAAAGGATTTGACTATCGTCCCGCTGATGTATCAAATAGAAGGCCAGTTCCATACGCCGGACGGCTCTGAGGAGAACACCCGCGCCTTTTATGCCCGGCTCCGCAGCGGCGTGGTGGCTACCACCGCCCAGGTTACCGCGGAGACATGGAAGGAAGCCTTTCAAAAACATTTGGCGGAAGGCCGCGATGTGTTATGCATCGCCTTTTCCAGCGCGCTGAGCGGCACTTGTGAGGCCGCGTTCAGCGCCAGGGACCAGCTTAAAGAAGAATTCCCAAACGGCAAGCTCATCGTCATCGATTCCAAATGCGCATCCATGGGTTTGGGGCTATTGGTGCATCAAGCCCTGCAAATGCGCGATTCCGGCGCATCCTTGGAAGAGACCGCCAAGTGGGTAACGGAGAACCTGCAAAGGGTTATCCATTGGTTTACGGTGGATGATCTGCAATTCCTGCGCAGGGGCGGCCGCGTTTCCGCCACCAGCGCGTATCTGGGGGGTATCATGAAGATCAAGCCCATCCTCCACGTCAGCGAGGAGGGCAAGCTGATCCCCCGGGAAAAGGTTCAGGGACGCAAGCGCTCGCTGCGCACGCTGTTTGAAAAGGTCAAGGAATTCGCCGTTGAGCCGGAGAAGCAGACCATCTTCCTCAGCCACGGCGACTGCCTGGAGGAGGCGGAGTGGCTGGCTTCCATCCTGCGGGATGAGCTGCATGTCAAGGATGTGATGATCAGCTTCATCGGACCCGTCATCGGCTCCCATTCCGGCCCCGGCACCATGGCCATCTTCTTCATGGGGAACCAAAGGTAACCGCCATGCGCCGCTTTTGGGGCTACCTCGGGCTTGCGCTGCTGCTGGCATCCGCTTTGCTGCTGGGCGCCAGCCAGCTTTTGCCCCGCCTGGATGATGCCCGCTGGGCAAATGCGAAGGAGACCACAGGCCAGATCATAGGCTTTGCCGAAATTGGGCCTGCCAAGAGGCCCCTTGTTTGCTTTGCGGCACACAGCGGCGACCCCTATGTTTTCGAATCGGATGCGTCCGGCTCCGCCCTGCGGCAAGGCCAGATTGTCACCGTCCGTTACTTTCTGGAGCCGGAGCTGAGGGCCTCCTTGAAGACCGATTTTGCGCCCGCTCAATTATGGCTGGGGATATCCGGCTGCATGCTGGCGGCGGCGGGCTTTGCATCGCTGCTGTTGCAGATGCG
>JAEWWY010000018.1 GCA_023458835.1 Bacillota bacterium | reverse complement strand
GCTGCTTACCCTGGCACTGCTCCTGACCATGGCCCCGGCCAGCATCTCCGCCCTGGCGGAGACGCCGGTGATGCCCGAAGAGCCGGTGACCCTCACCATCATGGGCGGGGCCCACTTAACCTCGGTGGCGGAGGTGGTATTGAAGGATTACCTGGCGGCCCATCCCAATGTCACCGTCAATTTCGAAAAGTATTCCTTCGCGGAATACCCCACCAAAATGCGCGTGCAATTGTCCAGCGGCGAGAGCGTGCCGGATATCATGATCGTGCACGATGTGTTTGTACGCCAGTTCATTGACGCCGGATGGCTGATGGACCTGACGCCGATGGTGCCTGCCGGCGACGTGCTGCCCATCATGGGCACCGCGACGGTGGACGGCAAAATCTATGGCGTGCCGAACCAGGCGACGCTGGCCTATGTGTTCATGTACCGCAAGGATATCTACGATCAACTGGGCCTTACGCCCCCTGCCACCTACGATGAATATTTTGAGCAGGCGCTGAAGCTGAAGGAAAACGGCTATTTCGCCGGAGCCTTCCTGCCCTCCAGCCCCACGGAAACGTTCATGTGGTATATCAACATGCTGGGCGGCTCCGTGTTTGACGCTGATGGGAATCCGGTGCTTGACAAGGGCGTGGAGGCCATTGAGCTCATTCGCAGGGGCCTGGAAGCAGGCATCTTCCATCCCAGCCCCCAGGCCAGCTCCGAGGGCGACTATTGGCCGGCGTTCAACGAGGGCAAGATTGCCGCGTTCCCCGCGGTGTGCAGCCAGGCCGCCTATTACGAGAACAATGTTGACCCGGCCGGAAACGGCGGATACGGCCAGTTGCGCGTCGCGCCGGCAATGAAGTTCACGCCGGACGGCCCGGCCACCTACATCCACAACACGGAATATTATGCCATCAATGCAAACACCAAGCATGCCGAAGCCGCCAAGGCGCTGGTCGCGTATCTTGCGCTGTCGGAGGAAGCGTGCCTGAAGTTCTCCAACGTCAACGAGAACGGCATCATGGCCAAGTATACCACCGCCTATATCCCCGGCATCCACAGGGTGATCGAGGCCGGCACCGAAGCGTGGAAAGCCTTTGGCGATCAGCAGGTAGTGACCGAGTTCGCCAGGATTCTGCTGGATGCATCCCCCGAGGTGGTGTACAAGGATGCCAGATTCTCCGAAGCCGAAGCCATCGTCGGCGAAGTGCTGGGCGAATTGTTTGTAAATAATGCCTATACGCCGGAGGATGCCGTGAAGGAAATCATCAAGCGCATCAACGAGATCTGAGCAGGAGGCCATTGCGAGCGGAGCGAAGAAGCTTGAAACCCTTACCGCATAAAGATTCTTCGGCCGCCTCGCTCCCTCAGAATGACATGTTGGCGCATCAATCAGCGCTTACTCAAGGGAAAGCCTTGAAATGCCCTCCTTGCATCCTGCCCTGAGGCAGGATGCAAGGTTCCATCTCTTCCTTTGAAGGGAGGCGAAGCGATGAATACATGGAATGCCGTGAAAAAGTATAAGCATTGCTATTTGTGGATTTCGCCGTTTTACATTCTGTTCGGCGTTTTTTCCGTAGCTCCCGCCGTTTATGGCCTGATGATCAGCTTTACCAATTACTCCGGCTTCGGGGCATACAAGCCGGTCGGTTTTGCCAATTATGAAAAGTTGTTCCGCGACGCGTTGTTTTGGAAATCGCTGGGCAACACGGCGGTTCTGTGGGCGCTCATCGTGCCGCTGCGCACCTTTTTGGCGCTTTTGATCGCTTCCGCCCTGAATTCCAAGCGGCTCATCGGCCGCCGGATCTATCCGGTGGTGGTGCTGCTGCCTTATGTGACGGCTGTGGTGGTGGTGGCCAGCGTCTTCCGCATGATGTTTGCCACAGAGGGCGGGCTGGTCAACGTGCTGTTACAGCAGGTACTGGGCCTTGGCCCGGTCAATTGGCTGGATTCGGCCGCCTGGTCCAAAACATCGGTGGCCCTGATGAATATCTGGCGCATGACCGGCTATTTTTCGCTGGTGATGCTGGCGGGCATGCAAAAAATCTCCGCCTCGGTGAATGAGGCGGCGGAGCTGGATGGGGCGAATGCCCTGCAAAAGTTTTTCCGCATCACCCTGCCGCTGCTTCGGCCGGAGATATTCTTTGTGGCGTTGATGTCCACTATCTGGATTTTTCAAAACATCGGCGATGTCATGATTCTCACCGGAGGCGGCCCGCTGAATTCATCGCTGAACCTGGTGCTGTATATTTACCGCAACGCGTACGAGTTTTCCAAGGTCGGCTATGCCTCCGCCATGTCCTATGTGCTGTTTTTGATCTTGATGGGGCTCAGCGCCTTTTCCGTGCGCGGCCATTACCGCGGGAAGGGGGGAGCGCAATGAAATCCATGCGGGCAAGCCGCATAGCATACGGCGTGGTTTCCGTTCTCGCGCTGCTGGCGGTCATCCTCATTACATGCTACCCCTTTGCCATGATGATTTCCGGAAGCTTCAAGCAGGATTACGAGATTTTTTCCCGCAGGATTACGCTGATTCCCCAGCAGGGCTTTCATTTGCAGATGTATGACCTGCTGTTTGCAAATTGGCCGTTTTGGCGCAACATGCTCAACAGCGTGGTTGTATCGGTTTCATCCACAATGCTCACCTGCTTTTTTTGCACGCTGGCCGGCTACACCTTCGCCAAGTATGAATTCCCTTTTAAAAACGGGCTGTTCCTTGTGATGATCGCTTCGATGATGATCCCCAGCGTGGCGAACATCGTGCCGGCCTATCTGATCGTGCGCGGCCTGGGCGGGCTGAATAAGCTGTGGGCCCTGATCGTGCCCGGATGCGTGCCGGCCTTCGGCGTGTTCATGATGCGGCAGTTTGCCGGCGCCGGGGTGCCCCT
>JAEWWY010000017.1 GCA_023458835.1 Bacillota bacterium | reverse complement strand
GGAATACACTGCACCGTTGTCAACCGGAAATAAGCCCAATAAATGAATCATGGAGGGACGGCTGGATTTTCGGCCTCCCTCCATTCAAGGAATCGGCGAATTGTTGCCGGATGCTGATTTTCGAGTTGCTATTCCTTATGCCAGATTTGTTCAGTACAATGGAATCAAAATGAATCTGGGTAACACATTTACATCAAACAGCATCATCCGGCGCTTTGCCTTCTGACAGAGTTTCAAGAAGATGCTCAAATTTCTTTTCCGACAGGATCTCGTTTGTAACGAAATCTCCATTGCAAAAGAGGCTGTATGTGGTAAACGGCGCAGGGGCGCTTTGTGCCTGTTCAGCCGTTTCCATCTTATGGAGCATAACGTTTATTCCGCGCTGCTGCGCGATATCCCTGATCATGGGAGCATACTTGTCCGTGAACGGGCATTGGTTGGAATAGTAAAGCACTATTCCTTTTTCGATTGTGATAAAATCCATTGTTTATTCCCCTTCCGGTATCCATTTGCATTATGGATTTGCGCTGATTATACCACGCATAATATGACACCTGTGCGTCATGATAAATCAATATCCCAAAATATTTCCGAATTATTTCCAAAATTCCAGCATCCATACATCTATATGGTCCTTATGTACGCCTTTAAGAAAAATCTTGAAGCGCTTACGGTTCTATGGTAAGATATAGCAGTAAATTGTTTTACTATTGGATGATTTGCAGGGAGGTGACTTCGTGGAAGGATTTCGCCGCATACGAAACGACCGTCTTTCCGATAAGGCCGTCCAGCAGCTTGTACAGCGCATCCGGGCCGGCGATCTTCCGGTGGGCACGCGGCTTCCTAGCGAGGCGGAACTGGCGGAACAGATGGGTGTCAGCCGCGGCATCCTCCGCGAAGCGTTGACGATCCTTCAAATGCAGGGCTATATCAGCCGCGCCCCACGGTCCGGTACCATTGTGTGCAGCATCAGCGGGAACGAAACAGGCAATTCGTTTGCATCACTGATGCATTCCTGTGAGCATAAAAGCCTGATTGAATTCAGGGAAGCGGTGGAATGCCGCGCTGTCCGCAGCGTGATCCGCCTTGCTTCCCAAAAGGAAATCAACAGCCTTTTCAGCCTTCTGGATGCACCCTTATCATCATCGGAGCGCAGGCCGGACTATTACTTTCATTATCGTCTGGCTGAAATCTCGGGAAATCCTCTTTTCTGTGCCTTTATTGACATGTACTATGACACCATCCGCGAAAAGACCATCTCCCTTACCAATAACCCAAAGACGCTGCAAACCCTGATCCAGGAGCATGTGCGCATCGCGGAAGCGATCCGCGACCGGGACCTGAAGGCGGCCATCGCAGCGATGCGAAGCCATTTGCGCCGTGTAGAGAAAAATACATTCAGTCCGTGATATCAAAAGCAAAACGGTCAAATGCCATGCATCTGACCGTTTCTTATGGTTATTGTTTTGCTCCGCATTCCGGGCAAAATTTCGTTCCAGGCGGTAAAACTGCGCCGCAGCCTGCGCATTTGGGTGTTGCCTGATTGGCACCGCATTCCGGGCAAAATTTGATATTGGGGGCAACGGCAGCGCCGCAGCGGACACAGGCCACATTGGATGGCTGGGCTTGCTGCGGGCCGGGCTGTGCGGTTTGCTGCATGCTTTGCGTAAACATCTGCCCCATCATGGCGCCTGCGCCCATGCCTACGCCCATGCCGGCCATGGACCCGCCTCCGGGGTTGTTGGCCGCTTCCCGCATGGCTTCCGCGGCTTGATACTGGGTATAGCGGCCCAGGTCGCCCAACACGCCCATGGAAGTGCGCTTGTCCATGGTCTTTTCCACTTCTTCAGGCAGGCTGATGTTTTCAATCACAAAGGACGTGAGCTCCAGCCCCATGGCTTGCGCCTTGGGCTGCAAGGCATTCAAAGCAAGCGCACCCAGTTCATCATAGTTGGCGGCCAGGTCAAGGGCCGGGATCTTGCTTTCGGCGATGGAATCACTCAGCGAGGATACCATGACCCGCTTCAACTGCCCCTCTACGCCGCTTACCGTAAACAGGCTGTTGGTGCCGAATACTTCCTTCAGGAACACCACGGGGTCCTTGACCCGGAAGGAATAGATGCCGAAGGCCCGCAGGCGGATCACGCCAAATTCGGCGTCCCGCATCATTACGGGGTTGGAAGTGCCCCATTTCAGGTCCAGGAACTGGCGTGTGTTCACGAAAAACACATCGGCTTTGAAAGGCGAATTGAAGCCAAATTTCCAGCTTTTCAAAGCAGTCATGATAGGCATGTTGGCGGTTGTCAGCTCATGGCGGCCAGGGCTGTACACATCGGCGATCTGCCCTTCATTCATGAAGACGGCTATCTGGCTTTCCCGCACGGTAAGCTGGGCCCCCATCATGATATCCTTGCCGTTCATGTCATAGCGGTGCACCATCACGTCTCTGGAGTTATCGATCCATTCGATGACGTCAATGAGCTGGCCTTTGATGATGTTCTTGAAAAATCCCATAGCTACCTCCCCATGATCAAAAGGCTTTTGTACTATTCTATGGCTGTGCAGCCAAGACAGTGATGTTTTTCAGAACGCGCATGCTTTCTATCCGGACTTCCAGCGCCAGGTACTCACTGATTTGATCAATGGCATCCCGGACATGGTTCTCCACCGTGCCGGTGAGGGAGTCCTCCCCTTCCGTATCGCCTTGCCCCTCCAGGGGGGAGGCAAGCAGGCGAAGCAATTGAGGCGTCACAACGGCCACGCTGAAAGAAAAGCCGTCTGATTCCATGCCAAAAAAGTTTCTCAGGGCCACTTCCAGGCGCTCGCTGCCATAATGCCACCTGCCCGCCAGGTATTCATCGCCCTGGGGCAAATTCATGTCCAACAGCACGCAGGGCTTGTCCACGTCAACGCCAAAGCGCAGCAGGCGCATTTTTAACAGGACATCCCTGCTGTCCGAAATGCTGCCGGACAGCAGGGCGCGCATGAAATCATTGCGGCATAGCTTCATCATATCGGCAATGCCATAATCTTCATTGGCAAAATCGGCATGGGTGCGATTGAGCAGCACGCGCAGCTCGTTCAAAATGGCCATCTGCTCGGAAATATTCCGGCCCAGATGGAAGATGGGCAGGTCGGGATAGCTTTGCCTGAGCTTTTGGTAAAGCTCATTTTCATCCTGTGCATTCAAGCGATAAGCAACGGCATCCACATGGTGCTTTTCCAGGCATGCGATGGCTTCCTGGGCGCTTGCCGCCGTTCGCGGCACACGAAAGCCCCTGTTTTCCCAATCAGAGATCTGGGAAAACATATTCTGGATATCGTGCTGGTCGGTTGCCAGCAGCAGTTTATACATCAGCAATCCTCCATAAGCAGATAAATAAACGGGATACGGAGTCATTATAACGTGAAAAGGCGGAAAAAACAATGTTTTTACGCAAAAGTGGCAACAGCCTGTTCCTCTTTTTGTTTTTCATCCTGTTTAGCGGGCGGCAGCGCGATGTTTTCCTCCGCAGCCAGCTTCACCAGCAGATCCAGCGCCTGCACGATTTGATCCCTGCGGTGCTCGCTGATTACGCAAAAGCGCAGCCTGGCCTTGTTCCTGGGCACAGCCGGGAAAACCGCCGGAGGTACGAATACGCCATGCTCCCTGAGCTTGTTGCTCAAAAGGAACGCGTCCTCGTCCCGGCCTACCAAAATGGGAACGACGGCTGTTTCGCAAGCCAGGCAGGTATTCAGGTTCCGCGCCCTGGCTTCCTGCATGAAGGCATCGATGTTTTCCCGCATGCGCGCCATGATGGCAGGCTCATTGCGCAAAAGCCGGATGGAAGCCAGTGTGGCGGCTGCCAAAGGCGGCGAGATGCCCACGGAAAACACAAAGCCCGGCAGATTATAGCGCAGGTAGTTGATCAAAGCTTTGGAACCTGCCAGGTACCCGCCGCAGGTGCCCAAGCCCTTCGAAAGTGTGCCCATCTTGATGTCGATATCATCGCCATTTAGGCCGAAGTATTCATCCACGCCGCCGCCTGTCCTGCCAATGACGCAGGCGCTGTGGGCCTCGTCTACCATCAGGAAGCAGCCATACTTCTTTTTCAGAGCTACGAAAGCGGGCACATCCGCAATATCCCCATCCATGGAATAGGCGCCTTCGATGATGATGAGCACCTTTTCAAATTTGTTGCGCTGCAGGCGCAAAATGGTTTCCAGCGCCGCGGCATCGTTGTGCGGGAAGGGCTTGCACAGGGCGCGGCTCAAGCGGCAGCCCTGCTCAATGCTGTTGTGGGCCAGGGAATCGTATACGATCATATCCTTGGGGCCGCAGAAATTGCCCACGATGGTCACATTGGTGGAGTGACCGCCCACCAGCACAAGCGCATCCTCGGCATGCTTCCAGTCGGCGACTTCCCGCTCCAGTTCCTGATACAGGCTTTTTTCCCCCGCCAATAGGCGGCTGCCGCTGGCGCTGGTGCCGTACTTGTCGATGGCTGCCTTGGCGGCTTGCATAACCTCCGGCCTGCCGGACATGCCCACATAGTTGTAGGAGCCAAAGTTCAGCACCTGCCTGCCGTCCATCAGGGACACATCCCGCAAGGCAGACTCGTGACAGACGAAGTAAGGATTGGCGGCCCCGTGGGAAAGCAGCGCCTTTTGCCGCTCGTCAAACGCCTTGTATTCCGGCGTGTCGCGAAAATCCGAGATGGGCGTCACCGGCTCCGAGGATACCGTTGTTTCCTGGAATCCATGCTGCTTTTCATACAGCAGGCGGCTCAGGCCATCGATTGTGGTGCAGCGGCCAAACTCCTCCGGCTGGATCATCACGCCGAAGGCTTCCTCCACCTTGATGGAGGTGCTCAGCACCTGCAGGCTGTCACCGCCCAGGTCATCCAGAAAGTGGGCATCATCCTTGATCTGCTTTTCGGGCATCTCCAGGACATCGGCATAAATTTTCCGAACCGCATCCTGGATACGCCGCATTTCCAAATCCACAAGCTCCACCTTTGTGCCTGTCTTCCAGGCGGCAGAATTGGTCAGGGTAGAAGCGGCACGAATGTCCAGCTCCTGGAACTTCCCGGCATCCTCCAGGATCATGCGGCGCAGCTCCACCCGCTTGACCTTGATGGAATTCACAAGCGGCAGCTTTTCCCGGGCCACAAGCACCCTGGCCACCTGCTTTAAAACCGGCAGCTTGGCGTTGATATGGGCAATACGGGTGGTAAGGCCTTTGACATACACCTCGTCTTCCACCTTGTCCCCCAGGTAAATCACCAGGGTGATCTCCTGGTACAGGGGATTCCTCGGGTCCTTGGGCACGCCCAGCACGCTTAGCTGCTCAATGCCCTCCAACAGCGCGTAGGCATCCTCCACCTCGTCAGGATAGACGTTTTCGCCGGATTCATTGATAATAACATCCTTGACGCGGCCCTCCACATACATGCGGCTGCCCTTTTCCAGGCGGACCACATCGCCCGTATGGAACCAGCCCTCTTTGTCCAGCGCGGGCGGCAGTATCCTTCCGTCCACCAACTGGCCCTTGTGCATGGAGTGGCCTTTGATGAGCATTTCACCCCGGTTTATCTGCTTTCAATCGGGGATCACGCTGTAGGTGATGTTGGAAAGCGGCCGGCCCACGGAGCCGGAAATGCGGGTGCGCAGCTTACGGCTTACCTCCACGGAGGTGATGGCCGTTTCCGTCATGCCAAACCCGGATACCGTATAGTAGCCCAGCGCACTCAATGTGCGCATATGCTCCTTGGGGGTGTGGCTGCCACCCAGGATGATGCACTCCACATCGCCGCCCAGCAGCTTGCCTAAAACCGACCGGAACAGCGCCTTGCGCGCAAATTTCTGCCCGAAGCGGGGCGCCACATGCTGCAAGCCAAGGCTGGTTCCCTTGAGCATGCGGTAGGCGATGCGCTTGCCCCGCTTCTCCTTTGCCACCTTCTTTTCCAAAGCCGTGGCCAGGTTGTTGGCCAAAAGCGGTACCGCCAGCAGCAGTTGGATGCGGAATCGCGTAGCCGTATCCACAATGGTCTGCGGGGAGCGGTCCTTCAAAAACACGTTGGCATAGCCAAGGAAGCTGATCCACATCATGCATACCATGAAACCGAATACGTGATGGAACGGCAAAAACGCCAGGGAACGGCGGTTGCCGTCGCCCACCACCTGGCGGTTCGCCTTGTATAGGAGCTCGCTGGAAAGCACCTGCTGGGAAACGGCATGGCCGTCGTATACGAATATACGGCTGGTGGCGGTGGTGCCGCTGGTGCACAGCGCTACCTTATCTGCAAAAACAGGCTTGAAATCCCGCGGCGCCCGGGGTGCTGCCTTCAGCTCATCCAGATGCACCGTCTGCACGCCTTTTGTCAGGCTGCGGGATGTTTTGGTGATCAGCAGCACCGCACCCGCCTGAGCCAGCATGTGGTTCAGCTTCTCCTCGGTGAGGGTGAAATCCAAAAGAACGCCATTGTAGCCGGCCAGTATCAAACCCCAGAAGGCAGGAAACCATTCCGGGCATGTATCCATGGCGATGGCCGCAAATTTCTCTTTTTTGCCGCCGCCGAAATGCTTCATCAAATAGGCCGCATATGCTTTCGCCTGCTGTTCGTACTGCG
>JAEWWY010000016.1 GCA_023458835.1 Bacillota bacterium | reverse complement strand
GTGCGGGACAGGTTGTTCACCTGGCTGATGGCCTGGCCTGCCTCGCTGCGCATGCGCTCCCGGTAAAGCGTCTGTTCTTTTCCCGCAAACTGCATGGCATTGCCGCCAAAGATGCCCAATACCACCACCGCGATAACCAGCACGATGGAAAGCACCTTGCCAATCTGCTGCCTCATGCGCTGCGCGCCTGTGTTACCCCGCATTTGCTGCGAATAACGGTACATGATTTCCCTCCTTGAAATTAACCGCTGATCTGTTCAGGCGGCGCATCCGATGCCGCCGTTCCCTCCGCCTTGATGAATTCACCGCTTGCTTGCAACATTGCCGGGCCGGCTGCCGCGGCAGTTGGTCTTTTATTATACCACAAATCCATCAGGTGGTAAAGTACCCGGAAAAATGGCAGGGGAAACATGGAAAAGTGGTTTTGCCTTACCCCATTCTTACCCATTTCTGTCAACCTGGGGAGAATGGACTCCTATGGATGCGGGATGCGTACAGCAGACAAACGCGTATAGCCATACAACGATATAGCATGCCATCATTCATGCAAAACTATGAACCGGCATAAAAGCCAAGGCCTTCCTCGCGGAAGGCCTTGGCGTGTGAAAGTCATCAGGTTCTCAGCCATAGGAGGAACAAGTTGGATAATCCCCGGCAGGCAAGCCAAGTTACTGCTGCCCCCGGCAGTCCGCCGGGTGAGGCCGGAAGCCGGCGATTGGGGGAGGATATCGCTAGCTGTCTGCCCAGGCCGGCAGCTTTTTCATGAGCCGGATGGCCGTCTCCCGGGCGGCAGCCTCATCCAGCCCTTGGGTGGTCATCAGGAAATGGGTGGTCCCTTCCAGCTTTTCCGGATAGGATTGCATGGTCCCGTCCGGCCGTGCGCAATACAGGCAGTAATCCTTCGTCTCGTCCCCTTTGGCAAAATCCTCACGCTTGGTCATGGGCATCCCGCAGGCAATACAAGTCTTCATGGTCCTTTCTCCTTTCGATGTTTACAAGCCGTACATAGGCATCCATCAGCATATCGCCGTGGCGTGCGATCACGCCGCCCTCCGGGGCAAACAGGTCGCTGTTTTGCAGGTAGTGGTGCAAAAGGCCGATCCACATGGAAAACAGCACATGGGCCGGGATTCCGATCTTCTTTGCCGCCTCCTCCCGCTCAAGAGACCTTGTAAAGTGCAGCGAAAGGACCGACTGTATCATCACAAAGCTGTCCCGCGCCGCCTGAGGAAGCAGCCTTGCTTCCAGCAAAAGCCGGGTATAGAAGCATTCGTATTCCCCTATCCCCTTCAGGTGGGCGCGAAGCACCTCAGCAAGGCTGCCCCCGCTTTCCGAAAGATCATGGGTACGTGCGGCAATCTCCTTTCCGTAGTGGCTGACCACCGCCTCCGTAAGCTCCCCCTGCGATTTGAAATGCACGAATACCGTGCCGTGGGATACGCCCGCTTCCCTGGCGATGTCCTCCATGCGGCTTTGCATGATCCCCTGCCGGGAAAATACCAGGTAGGCTGCCTGAAGCAGCCTTTCCCGCGTTTGCTCCTTTTGCTGCCGCCGGCTGTTTGCTTTCAATAGATGACTCCTTAATCACTGACTTCATAGTTATTATAATCCCCGCGCCCGCCCCTGTCAATACCCCTTCGAAAGGTTTTTTGAAGTGTCCGCCAAATCACGCTTGACAAACTTCATCTGCTCCGCTACAATCTTTCCAATTGAAAGCAAACGCCATGACTGGGACCAGTACCCCCAAACCCCTTTCAGAGAACTGCCGGACGGTGCAAGGCACAAGGGTTTTCGGGCGAACCTCACCCACGAGCGGCCGCTTGAAAGCGGGTTTTCCCGCAAGTAGCAGCGGACGGCACCGGCCCGTAACAGCCTTTTTCAAGCGGGGGCTTTGGCCCCAAGCAGAGTGGTACCGCGGATGCGTTTATGCCTCCGTCTCTGATAACACGATCAGAGACGGAGCTTTTTTTATGATAGGAGGCGGTTTTCATGGCCATCACCACGCTGGGCAGCTACACCATTCCGGGGCTTTTGCGCAAAAATGTACGGGAGATCCCCGATAACGACTGCATCGTCGCCCCGGAATACAACGTACGGTGGAGCTGGCGGGAGTTTGACCGCCTGACCAGCCTGGTGGCAAGAGGCATGCTGGCCATGAACATCAAAAAGGGCGACCATGTGGCCATATGGGCCACGAACCTGCCCGAATGGATGCTCACCATGTTTGCCACGGCCAAAATCGGCGCGATCCTGGTGACGGTGAACACCAATTACAAGCAGTTTGAGCTGGAGTATCTGCTGCGCCAGAGCGACGCCAAAATGCTGGTCATGATGCCCGAAAACCGGGACAACAATTACCTTGACCATATTCTGAACCTGATGCCCTCCCTCCGGGAAAAAGCGCCGGAGGAAGCGGGCAGCCCGGCCCTGCCGTTTTTGAAATCCGTGGTGCTCATTGGCGAGCATCCCGGCCGCCCCACGGGAACGCGGCAGTTTTCGGAATTTTATGAGCTGGCGGAATCCGTGCCGGATTCCAGGGTGGAGGAGCTGATCGCCTCCGCCGATACCCACGACGTCATCAACATGCAGTACACCTCCGGCACCACGGGCTTTCCCAAGGGCGTGATGCTCACCCACCACAACATCACCAACAACGGCCAATTCATGGGCGACCGCATGAAGTTTACCCCCGGCGACCGGCTTTTGATCGTGGTTCCCCTGTTCCACTGCTTCGGCTGCGTGCTGGGGGTGATGACGTGCCTGACCCACGGCACCACCATTGTTTTGATGGAGCGGTACAACCCCCTCAAGGAAATGGAAATGCTGGTGGCGGAAAAGTGCACGGCCGTGCACGGCGTGCCCACCATGTTCATCGGCATGCTGGAGCATCCCGATTTTGGCAAGTTTGATTTTTCGCACCTGCGCACGGGCATCATGGCCGGCTCCCCCTGCCCCATCAAGGCCATGCGGGATGTGAATACCAAAATGCACATGAGCGAGATCACCATTGTGTTCGGGCAAACGGAATCCTCCCCCGGCATGACCCAGTCCTCCGCCGATGACCCGCTGGAGCTGCGGGTATCCACCGTGGGCAAGCTTCTGCCCTGCACCGAAGGGAAGATCATCAATCCCGAAACCGGCCTGGAGCAGCCCCGTGGCGTGCCCGGCGAGATCGTGACCCGGGGGTATCTTGTGATGAAGGGCTACTATAAAATGCCGGAGGCCACCCGCCAGGCCATCGACCCCGAGGGCTGGCTGCACACCGGCGATATCGGCACCATGGATGAGGAAGGCAATTTCCGCATCACGGGCCGCCTGAAGGATATGATCATCCGAGGCGGCGAGAACATTTACCCCCGGGAGATCGAGGAATTCCTCTATACCCATCCCGCCATCCGGGATGTGCAGGTGGTGGGCGTCCCCGATGAAAAGTACGGCGAGGAGGTGCTGGCCTGCGTGATCCTGCGCGCCGGCATGGAAGCCACCCAGGAGGAAATCATCCAGTTCGTAAAAGGCGGCATGTCCCGCTTCAAGTCTCCCCGCTACGTGATCTTCATGGATTCCTTCCCCATGACCGCCAGCGGCAAGATTCAAAAATACAAGCTCCGGGAAATGGGCGTGCAGGCGCTTCATCTGCAGAACGCGGACGCGGTGGAAACGGCCTAGGGGCTCTGCCCCCATTTGGGGGCACCATTTTTGTGAGGCATAAAACCCGGCTGTTCTTCTGGAAAGACGATGCCGGTATGATTTAAAAGCAGGCGGGCGAACGCAGTTCGCCCCTACGCCGCAAAGAGTTCGTTGGCCTTTCTTCCGGCTGTCATATGCTCCGGCAGGGAAGTCCGCAAACTCCAATCAGACGTAGGGGCGAACTGCGTTCGCCCGCTGCGCCATCGCAGAAACCGCTTGCTTCTGCGTATTTCCTTGCAAAACAGAACAATGAAAGATTTTGCGCAGAATCCCCTTACAGAATCCTAACTTGACATATACTTTATGACTATTTATATTAATTTGGGCGCATGCTGAACAGCGGAGGTTTGTTTTATGCAATGATCCCGAAAGGCCTGTGTTAGAATTTCAATAGCTTCTGCTTTTACATAAAGGCGCAAGGCGCCGCCGGAGGACCGGCAAAATGCTTTAAGGGGTTTTTTATGAGTGTAGATTTGGGCCAGTTTATTCAAATGCTAACCTCAAACCCGCTCCTGTTTGTCACCGTGCTTTTGACGCTGGGCGTCATTCTCGTCAACGGCTGGACGGATGCCCCCAACGCCATCGCCACCTGTGTTTCCACCAGGGCCATCAGCCCGAGGTCGGCCATCATCATGGCCGCCATATTTAATTTCTTCGGCGTACTGGTCATGACGCTGGTCAATTCCAAGGTTGCCATGACCATTTATAAAATGGTTGATTTTGGCGGAAACACCCAGGAGGCCACCGTCGCCTTGTGCGCCGCGCTGCTGGCCATCGTGATCTGGGCAACGGCGGCGTGGAAGTTTGGCATCCCCACCAGTGAAAGCCACGCGCTGATCGCCGGGCTGTCGGGCGCGGCCATCGCGCTGCACTCCAGCCTGAACGGCATCAACGGCTCCGAATGGGTGAAGGTGCTGTACGGCCTGGTGCTTTCCACCTTCCTGGGCTTTGCCTCCGGGTATGTGGTTACCAGGACCACCGAAGCATTGTGCCGCAATATCGAGCGAAGGAAAACGGTCCGCTTTTTCAGGGGCGCTCAAATCTTTGGCGGCGCTTCCATGGCATTTATGCATGGGGCGCAGGACGGCCAGAAATTCATGAGCGTCTTTTTGCTGGGCATCTTCCTGGCAGGCGGCCAGGGCAATGTGACCAGCTTTAACATTCCCATCTGGCTGATGATCCTGTGCTCTGCCATCATGGGCCTTGGGACCTCCATCGGCGGCTACCGCATCATCAAATCCGTAGGGATGGATATGGTCAAGCTGCAGCCCCACCAGGGTTTTTCCGCCGACCTGGCGGCGGCGGGCTGCCTGCTGCTCTCCTCTGTTACAGGAATGCCGGTGAGCACGACCCATACCAAAACCACCGCCATCATGGGCGTTGGCGCATCCATGCGCCTGTCCGCGGTGGACTGGTCCATTGTGAAGGACATGGTGCTCACCTGGGTTTTGACCTTCCCCGGCTGCGGCCTGCTGGGATTTTTGATGGCCAAGCTGTTCATGATGATCTTTTAGACCCGACTCCATTTTGAAAGGAAGATGCGCCATGCCCAAACGGACATCGTATGATTATTTTCAAAGCTTTATTGATTATGCCGACTGCGCGCTGCGCGCCGCCGAATACCTGAATGAGACCATTTTGAACTTTGATCCGGAAACGCTGCCCGCCAGGATGGACGCGCTGCACAGCATCGAGCATTTTGCCGATGATATCAACCACAAAACCCTGGACCACCTGGCCAAGGAATTTCTGCCGCCCATTGACCGTGAGGACCTGGCGCTGCTTTCCCACGAGCTGGACGATGTGGTGGATGCCATCGACGACATCATGCGCAGGATGTGCATGTACAACGTCACAAAGCCAAGGCCCGAGGTGGTGAACCTGTGCGAGCTGCTGGTGCGCTGCTGCACCGCCGTCAAGAAGCTCACCCATGAATTCAAGCATTTCAAAAAATCCGCCTCCATCAAAGACTGCCTGGTGCAGATCAACTCCCTGGAGGCGGAAGGCGACACGCTGCACTTTGCCGCCGTCAGCAAGCTGTTTTCCGTTCCCGAAAACCCGCTGGATGTGATCATCTGGCGCGACATCTTTGACGGCTTTGAATCCTGCTATGACGATTGCGAGAACGTAGCCGAAGTGATTGAAAGCGTCGTGCTGAAGAATAGCTGATTGGGCTTCAATCAGCCAGGCATATTCCTGTATATAGAAGTTTTTCAAGATGGGCGTGGGAAGGATGATTTCCGAAAAATCACCCTTCCCACTTTTTTCTCTTCATGACATTATTCTATTGAAAAACTTGGTGTTGTTTGGCATAATTAGATATCTGCAATGCATTAAGTCATCGTAATAAACAAGTATAAATGGAATGTGGCAAGGTATAAGAAGCTTATGAGGAACAAAAATTAATATATGATACTCGAAGTGTTGAATCTATTCACACAAAATCACTTGTTACGAAAGGTGTCCTTGTATATGCAGAAAGTAATGGTACAAAACCATCAGAAATCAAATGGTACCTCAACGGGTGATTGGCTAAAAGAACGGCTTATGGCAAGTTTTGATAACACATTTAATGCAATGCGGTTTATTGATGAAAAAAAGCAGATGCTAAATGGAAAACTGTATAAGTATTGCCCTATAAGTGACAATATTGATGCAATCCAATATTCTATAAACAATCTAAAAAGTTCAATTGCATACATGTCAAGAATATCTAATTTTAACGATCCGTTTGATACATACATAAGCTTTTCTATGAATGAAATTATCCAAAGTCTTTTGTCTCAAAGTCTTTCTAAAGATAGTAAGATTATGATTGATGAAAAAACGAAAAAGGCTCTTCCTACAGTGTTTGGGCTAATTATGAATAATGAGCATCATGCAAACAAAAACACTAAGGCAATAAGATTCATAATCAAATGCATCAGTGAGGATCCAAGTATCTTGACTGGCGAACACACTCCCGAGGTTTTTCTTAGAAAAGTGTTCCCTTTATTGGCAGAAGAAATTTCGAATGGAAATATTTCTCTAGAAGAGCTTAGTTCTTTTTCTGATATTGAAACTGACCCTGGAACATTTATCGCAGGTGCTATCCAAGAATTCATACACAATCCTCAATTGCTTAAACACCTAGGATATATTACTGAAGAGGACTCTCTGACAAAGCTTAAAGAGTTACTCAACGGGAAATCCCCCCAGTTTGAAGCGGTGAGAGAAAACTATCGAAAAACAATTGAGCAATCTACACCAGCATTGACTGAGGCTATAAAAAAAATACGAACAATAATAAATGAAAAGTATTACATTACATGCTTTTCTACAGGTTATGATAATGCTTTGATGTGGGCTCACTATACGAACAAACATAAAGGGTTTTGTATTGAATATAATTTAGATAAAACTAAAGATCTAACTTTTATGATAAATCTATACCCAGTAATATACTCCACAAATAGGGCTAGTGTCCCCCTAAGTTTATTCGATTTATCTGATATGACTAATATCAGGTTATCTACTTCCAATGAATCGACAGCAGATATGTTATGCGCGATGCTTACAAAGAGTGATGTCTGGAAGTATGAGAATGAATGGCGATTAATTCTATATGATGAGATCAAAGAATTAATCGAATGCAAATATGAAATTGACTGCATCGATAAGATCATATTGGGGTGCAAAATCGAAGAAAAATATGAAAATGAAATAATGGGTATTTGTAAAGAAAAAGGTTTCCATCTCTCAAAGATGAAATTGGATGATAACGCCTATCAACTGCACGAAGATATGCTCTTCTAACCATTAACAATTTTAATTGGTGATTTTGAATCCTGCTATGACGACTGCGAGAACGTAGCCGAAGTGATTGAAAGCATCGTGCTGAAGAATAGCTGATATATAAAGCCCGCCTGGCCGCCACGGCCGCCTGCCCTGCATGGACATTGCGGGGCGGGCGTATTTGTTTTGGAAGCATTGTGACCTTTACGCGGCCCCCTCCGCCATGCTACAATATTCCTTGGCTGGTATGGAGGAGGATTTTTTTGCACCGTTTTGCCCGTTCCCTGCGCCCCGTTTTCCATTGGGACGCCGCCTTCACAAAGCGGCTTTTGCTGGTAGCCCTGCCCATCATGTTTCAGAACCTGGTGGCCTCATCACTGCACATCATTGACGGGATCATGGTCAGCAAGCTTGGCACAGCGCCTTACGCCGCCGTAACGCAGATGTCACGGTTCATGTTCCTGTTCAATATCACGCTTTTCGGCGTCGTTTCAGGCAGCAGCATTTTCCTGTCCCAGTTCTGGGGCAAAAAGGATATCGCCGGCATGCGCCGCATCATGGGCATGTGCCTGCGCATCACGCTGCCCCTGGCTGTTTTGTTTGCCGGAGCGGCCATCTTCTTCCCCCATTTGGTGGTCGGCTGTTTCCTGCCGCCGGGGGAAAGCGCCGGGTATGCCCGTCAATACCTGACCGTGGTAGCCTTTGGCATGCTGATCACCGCCGTGGATACGGTGTACGCCAGCGCCATGAAATCCAGCGAGCAGGCGCTTGTGCCCATGCTGGCGGGTATTGCCGCTATCCTGACCAACACAATCCTCAACTATATCCTGATTTATGGCAAGCTGGGCATGCCCGCCTTGGGTGTAAAGGGCGCGGCCATCGCCACGGTGATCTCCACAGGCGTGTCGCTATCCGTGAACGCCGGCGCCTCCTATCTTTTGAAGCTGCCCTCGGCAGCCACCTTGTCGCAGCTTTTAAGCTTTGACGGCGCATTTTTCAAGAAATATTTGCGGACCGTCTTCCCCGTTATCTTAAACGAGGGCCTCTGGGCACTGGGGTACACCATGTACAGCGTGTTCTTCGGCCGGCTGGGAGACGCCGCGGTGGCTGCCCAGGGCATTTACAACACGGTGGACCAACTGATCTTTGTCATGATCTATGGGCTGATGCATGCCACCGCCATTGTGGTAGGCCGGAGCATCGGCGCGGGTGACAGGGAGGAAGCCTACCTGTATGCCAGGCGGCTGCTGTTTGCCGCCGTGTGCCTGGGCATTGGCATGGGAACCGTCATGCTGTTGACCCGCCACCGGCTGGTAATGCTGTTTGACGATATAACCCCGGAGGCGCAAAGCCTGGCTGCCGTGTTCCTGGCTTACGCCGGCTTCCTCGCCTGGGCAAAAGCCTTCAATTGCGTGAATGTGGTGGGCGTATTGCGCTCCGGCGGAGACACGGTGTTTACCATGCTGCTGGACGTGGGCAGCATCTGGTGCTTCGGCGTGCCGGTGGTAGGCCTGGCCGCGCTTGTCTTCCGCTGGCCGGTGGAAATCGTATTCCTTTGCACCGCCGTGGAGGAGCTGCCCAAAATCACCATAGGCCTAAAGCGCATGCTCAGCAGAAAATGGATCAACGATCTGACCTGCAGCCCCCAAGAGAATGCGGCCTGATGATATGGAGGAAACCACAATGGAATTTGAACTTGTAGGCAAAATCGGCTCCATGGCGCTGATCCGCAAAGAGGACAACGACATCGACTACAATATTTTTTCTAGGCTTGGCGCGGAGCTTACGCCCGGCATGATCTGGGTCACCTCCGGCGCTACGGAGATCGGGCGGCTGGACTATATGAAGCGCACCGGCCGGGAATTAAGCGGCGATCCCGAGCAGGACAAGACCGACTATGCCGCCCAGGGTCAGTCCATCCTGATGCAGAACTACCGCCAGTTCATCCGCCCGGAATACAGCGTGCGGCAGGTGCTGGTGGAGCATACCCACTTCAACGACCCGGAGAAGCGGGAGCACATCCATAAGCTGCTGGTGCGGGCCGCCCAGCAGGGCGCCATCCCCATCATCAACTACAACGACCCCGTCAGTGACGAGGAGAACCGCAAAATGGAACTGGCCCACCGCCGTGAAAGCGGAGAGCCGGTATACGAGTGCGTGGATAACGATGAGACCGCCGCGGTCATCGCCGGGCTGGTCAAGGCCAAACTGCTGGTGCTGCTCACATCCACCGAGGGCATCTATCAAAACCCCGCCGACCCCAATACCCTGGTGCGGGAAGTCACCGGCAGGACCATCGAAGAGGTGGTTGCCGCAGTAAAGGCCTTGCAGGCCAACTGCATAGGCGCCAGCCGCGCCGGGGCCAACGGCGCCCGGGCCAAGCTGGAATACGCCCTGGGCCCCATTCAAAGGGGCACCACCGTCATCATCGGCCACGCCCGCCACCACCTGCGGGATCTTATAGGCGGAGCCGTGCCTTGTACCAGGCTTGGCTTGAAGTAGCCGGGGGACGCCGTTCCCTGGTCCCTGCCAAAGAAAACGGCCATATTCCGCATGGCAGCGCCGGCGGATTACAAGAATTAAGGGGACTTATCGTATGAATTATCTCATGGAGCAGGGAATCAAGGCCGCGGTGCTCACCGCCGGCGAAAAGCTGGTTACCCTGCAGGATGCGCTGGATATCATGGCTTCCGCCTGGTATGAAGGCTGCGTGGGCGTCATCATGCCCAGGGAATGCCTGCCGGAGGATTTTTTCAGGCTGCGGACAGGCTTCGCCGGTGAAATACTGCAAAAGTTCACCACCTATAACATGAAAATCGCCGTTACCGGCGATTTCAGCGGCTATTCAAGCCAAAGTTTGCGGGATTTCATTTACGAGAGCAACAAGGGCCGCCAGGTGTTTTTCAAGGCGACAATGGAGGAAGCCATGGCATCATTGGTCCATGCCTCCGCCCGCTGATAACATCCCCGGCCCGTTGGCGCTATGCGTCGCGCATGAATCTCAAAACCAGCTTCTCCAGGTTCATGATGCCGTTGGTGTAGCCCTGGGAGTTGTCCAGAGCGGCATCGGCCACTTCCCGGTAGGTGTCGATGCGATTTTCGTACAGCCGCACCACCTCATCCTTGCCCTTTAATGCCAGCATGGGCCTCCGGTCCAGCTTGATGTCGGACAGAATGTCCTCCAGCGGCCTGTCGATCAGGATAATTACGCCCTGGTTGCGCATGATGAGCCGGTTTTCCTCCCGCATCACCATGCCGCCGCCGGTGGAGACGATGGACGGGCTGTGGTCCGCCAGGTACATCAAAAGATTGGTCTCCGCGTTGCGGAAGGCCTGTTCCCCCGGCCCGTCAAAGATCTGCTGCACGGTCATGCCGGTCATTTCGGCAATCACGGTATCCGTATCCACATACGGCACGCCCAGCCTTCCCGCCAGGCGCTTGCCCAGGCTGCTTTTGCCGCTGCCGGGCATCCCAATCAGGAAAACGTGACGGTCCATCACAGCGCATCACCCCGATTCAGCATGCTCTCCTGCTCAAGGCGGCTTAAGCGCATGATCTCCATAAACAGCGATCGCACGCTTTTTCCCAGCGTTTTATCGGAAAGCATTTCCATCCGGGTCAATAAAACCTGTTCCTCCCGGCCCGCGTCCAGCACAGGTACATTGTTTTCCCGCTTGTATTCCGCCACCCTGCGGCTTACCTCCATGCGCCGCTCGAACAGCTTGGTCATTTCCCGGTCGATTTCGTCAAGTTCCCGCCTAAGCGCGGCAATATCCCCGCTCATGGGGCTTCCTCCTCCTGTTCCGGCTTATCCCGGCCGGCCTTCTCCTTTCCCTTTTCCAGGGTGAATTCGAAGGCGGCCCCCCTTTCCGTGGGCAAAAGGCGGATCGTTTGCCCGTGGGCTTCAAGAATGCGCCGGCAGATACTCAGGCCCAGCCCCGTGCCTTTGCCCGCGGTGTGAGCCTTGTCCGCCTTGTAAAACCGTTCGAAAATGTGGAGCTGGTCCTGGGGCAGGATGCCCGAGCCGTTATCGGCCAGGCTGATAAACGCCTGCCTGCCTTCCACACGCGTCCGCCAGGTGATTTTCCCCTTTTCGGGGGTGAACTTCAGCGCGTTATCCAGAAGATTCACCACCACCTGTTCGATGCGGTCGCTGTCCCCCCAACAATAACACTGTTCCTGCTGAAAATCAACATCCACTTCCAGTTGTTTGTGATCGATATCCGACATACGCCGGATCAGCGCCCGGCGGATCATTTCATTGATATCAAAATTCTGATAGCTCGGTTTGGCCTCCCCCTGCTCCATGCGGCTCAAATCCAGAAGGTCGGCAATGAGCTTGGTGAGGCGCTTGGCCTCGTCCCCCACGATTTTCAGGTACTTGGGGTGCTCCTCCGGGGGGATGGTCCCATCCTGCATGCCTTCCAGAAAGCCCTGGATGCTGGTCATGGGGGAGCGCAGCTCGTGGGATACGTTGGCCACAAATTCCCTGCGGGAATCCTCCGTGCGCTTTAATTGCCCGGCCATGGAGTTGAAGGAGGCCGCCAGCTCCCGGATCTCCAGCACGCCTTCCTCTTCCGCCCTTACGCCAAACTTGCCTCTGGCCATTTCACCGGCGGCCTGGGACATGCTTTTCAATGGGTGCGTAAGCTGCCTGGCGATAAAAAATACGCTCACCACCGCCAGCAGCACGGCGATTCCGGCGCCGGCCAGCACCTGCCAGACAAGATTTTTGAATTCCGCCTCCACCACCTGGGCGCTGGTGTGGATGATGACCGCCCCAAGCACAGCTCCATTTTGTATCCGTGGCACCGCCACGGTGAACACGGTGCCGCCCAGGTCCGGCACATAGGTGCGGAGCTGGATTTCCTGCCCGGAAAGGACCCGGAGCAAAGCCTCCCAAATTTCCCTTATGCTTAACGTCTGGGAAATGTCCGTTTTATCACGGAGGGTCTTATTCAAATTATGCCGGACATTGCCTTGCCGGTCCACCACCAGGATGTAGGCGCGAAATTCATCATATACCTTCTGCGCCTTCCATTGCATGTACTGCTCCGCCGAGGACGTAAAACCGAGAATCCTGTCCAGCTCCCCTGTTTCCACCTGGCTGGCCAAAAAGGCGATCTCCCGGGCCTGGCTTTTCAGCTCCTCCATGCGGGCGTTGATCCTGTCGTTCCTGATGGTGACATAGGAAAGCAGCGCCCATACGGTGATGAGCGTAAGCAAAAGCCCCAGGAACACGGAAAACAGCCGGGCAAACATGCTGCGGAACATGGACGCCTCCGATATTTCAGCGGTATTACTTCACTTCAAACTTGTATCCTACGCCCCACACGGTGCGTATCTGCCAGCCATACTCCTCGCAGCCGGGCAGCTTTTCCCGAAGCCTTTTGATGTGCACATCCACCGTGCGGCTGTCGCCGAAGAAATCAAAGCCCCACACCTTTTCCAGAAGCTGCTCCCTGGTAAAGACCAGGTTGGCGTTGGAGGCCAGGAAGTACAATACCTCCAGCTCCTTGGGCGGCATCTCTACAAGCTTGCCCTGATAGTGCACCTCATATTGGCTGAGGCTTACGGTGAGGTTGGGGATAGCAATCGCGTCTCCCTTCTCCTCCGCCCCTCCCGGCTGGGTGCGGCGCAGCACCGCCTTGATCCTGGCCACCAGCTCCTTGGGTTCAAAGGGCTTGGTCAGGTAATCGTCCGCCCCCAGTTCCAGCCCCAGCACCTTGTCAAAGGTTTCATCCTTGGCGGTGAGCATGATGATGGGGATGGCGCTGAACTGGCGCACGGCACGGCATACCTGCCAGCCGTCCATGCCGGGGAGCATGATATCCAGCAGCAGCAAATTGGGCGGCCGGCGGCGGAAGGCGGCCAGGCCCTCATCGCCCCGGGCTGCGCTTTGCACTTCAAAGCCTTCCTTCTCCAGGTAGAGCCGCACCAGTTGGCTGATGTTGGGATCATCGTCCACCAGGAGGATCATGGGCTTGTCCTTCACTTCATTATCCCTTCCCTCTTCTGCGTGTCTATTTCAATGTAACCACCGTCACGCCGCTCTCCCCTTCCCCAAACACCCCCAGGCGGAAGGATTTCACGTGGGGATGGCGGCGCAGGTGCTGCTGGATACTGGCGCGGAGCACCCCTGTGCCCTTGCCATGGATGATGGATACCTCCCCCAGGGAGGCCAGAACAGCCTCATCCAGGTATTGGTCCACTTCGGGCAGCGCCTCATCGGTGGCCTTGCCCCTTACATCCAGCTCCATGGGCACGGTGCGGATGGCGGCGCTGGTCTTTGCGCTGACCCGGACGGACTGCTTCTTGGGCGGTTCCTTTAAAAGGCGAAGCTGGCTGATATGCGCCTTGAGCTTCATGATGCCGGCCTGAAGCATCACCTCACCCTTGTCATCGGGCTTGGAAAGGACCGTGCCCCTGGTGTTCAAATGGACGATGTCCACCTCATCGCCAGGGCGCAGGTCCCGGGGTGGCTCGGTCACACGGAAGGAAGGGGCGGAAAGCCCCTCGCTCAGGGACTCGATGCCGTCCTGCATGCGCTTGCGCAATTGCTGCACCTGATGCTCCGGCGTCATGGCCCCTTCCTTTTTCAGGCGCTTGAGCTCGCTTAGGATGGTCTCGGATTCCCGGCGGGCGTTCTCCAGCACGCGCTTGGCGTCATCCTTGGCCTTGCGCATGGTGGTCTCCCGCTTTTCCTCCACCTCCCGGCGCAGCTTTTCAGCCTCGTCCCGGAGCCGCACCGTCTCCTGGTGGGCTTCTTCGGCCAGCTTCCGCTCCTTTTCCGCTACCTGCCTGTGGTATTCGGCATTGGCGATCACATCCTCAAAGCGGATGGTATCATGGCTCAGCAGCTCCTTCGCGTCGCCAATGAGCGCTTCCGGCAGGCCCAGCTTGCGGGAAATTTCAAAGGCGTTGCTCTTGCCCGGCACGCCGATGGACAGGCGGTAGGTAGGCCTGAGCGTTTCCACGTCAAATTCCACGCTGGCGTTTTCCACGCCGGGGGTGGAAAGGGCAAAGGCCTTCAATTCGCTGTAGTGGGTGGTGGCCAGTGTGCGCACCTCCTGCTTGAGCAGGTGCGAAAGGATGCTCTGGGCCAGCGCCGCGCCCTCGGTGGGATCGGTGCCCGCCCCCAATTCATCAAAGAGCACCAGGTCATGGGGCGTCACGCCGCGCACGATGTCCACGATGTTGGTCATATGGGAGGAGAAGGTGGACAGGCTCTGCTCAATGCTCTGCTCGTCGCCGATATCGGCGTGCACCTGATGGAAGATGGCAAGCTCCGTGCCAAGGTCCGCAGGCAGATGCAGCCCGGCCTGGGCCATCAGCGCAAACAGGCCCACGGTTTTAAGCGTCACGGTCTTGCCGCCGGTGTTGGGGCCGGTGACCACAAGGGCCGTGAATTCCTCGCCCATCCACAGGTTCATGGGCACCACCTTTTGGGGATCGATCAAAGGATGGCGGCCCCTTATGATCTTTATAAAGCCCCGCCGGTTCAGTTTCGGTGTGCAGGCGCGCATTTCCCTGGCCAGCGCGCCCTTGGCAAAAACGAAATCCAGGCGGCTCAGGATACGGATGTTGTCCAGCATCACCTTGGCGTAAGGGGCCACGGCGGCGGAGAGCGCCATCAAAATACGCTCGATCTCCTGCTTTTCCTTGGCGATCCACTGTTTGATCTCGTTGCCCAACTCCACCACGGCCATGGGCTCCACAAAGATGGTGGCGCCGCTGGAGGACTGGTCGTGGATAAGGCCGGGAACGCTGGAACGGTACTCCTGCTTCACAGGCAGCACGTACCGGTCATTGCGCACGGTGATGATGGGGTCCTGCAGATATTTCTGGAAGGCCGCGCTGCGGAGCATGCTGTTGAGCTTTTCCCGCACCTTGTCGTTGGCGATGCGGATATGGCGGCGGATGTTTGAAAGCTCCGCGCTGGCGCCATCGGCGATCTCCTCCTCGCTGATGATGGCGTCGGTAATTTCCCGCTCCAGATGGGGCAAAGCGGTGATCCCCTCCGCCTGGCCGGTAATGAGGGGTGTATTGCCGCGGTCTGAGACCAGGGATGAACGGGCCGTTCTGGCCGCCCGGAGGCAGTCGGCTATGTGCAAAAGGGGCTTGGGGGATAAGGTGGCGCCCTTGTCCGCCAAAATCAGGTGGGGGGTGATGTCCTCAAAGGGAACGAGGGGATTGCCGCCCAGGTAGGTCAGGATCACCTGGGCTTCCTCCGTCTCCTGCTGCCACTGCTCAATCTCCGCCGGGTTGGCGGAGGGAGTCAAATCACGGCAAAGCTGCCCGCCCATGGGCGTTAACGCCATGGATGCCAATTGCTCACGGATCTTCGTAAATTCCAGTACACGCAGGGTGCGCTCGGTCATATATTTCATCCTCAACATTGTTGTTCGTGTTAATTTATCTGCAATAAGGCAGAAAAATGAAAACAGGGGATTCCAAAGGGATGCATCCCTTTGGCAGGGGTCCAGGGGACAGCGTCCCCTGGCTACTCCACTCCCCGGCGGAAGTGCCCGGCGGTGCCGGCGGGCAGGGCGGTTTCGCAGGGGCGGCCCTGGCGCAGCGCGGCGAAGCAGGCGGTGATATCCGCCTGTTCCCCGGCGGTTTCGGTGGTGAAGGTCAGAAGCCAGCCCATGCCCCGCAGCTTGTCCGCCTGGGCGGAAAGGTTAAGCGGCAGGGTGTTGTACACATGAATGATGCAGCCCTCCGGAAGCCGGGTCCGCAAAAGGGGAAACGCATGGTCCAGCCCGTCTGTAAAGCGCTTACCCCGCAGGCTGTCCTGGGAATCCTGCTCGCACAGGCGGCAGCTTTCATGGCCGGTGTGAAGCTTAAGGGCAGTGCGGGCCGGGCAATGGTTTAATGTCATCAGCCGGGTGCGCCCATACACGGGCAGCACAAAGGGAATGCTGTTCAAGGGCCTTTGGCGCATTTCCTTTTCGTTCAGCTCCGGCGATACGGTCTGCCTTTCAAGGTCCAGGCGGCCAAGCTCCGCCGCGGTGCGGCCGTTCATGACCGGCACGCCCTCGCCTGCCGCCATGGGCAGGGTGAATCCGGCGCCCGCC
>JAEWWY010000015.1 GCA_023458835.1 Bacillota bacterium | reverse complement strand
GCAATGCGGATTTGAGCGCCATCATCCCAGGCCTTTGTTTGAAGATGGGGCTGGATTGCAAGGGTGACCTGTCAAGCCTGCGCCATACCGCCATCCGCCTGTCGGAGCTGTGCAACATGTCCCTGTATGCCGGCAAGCCTTATGTAGGGGCCAGCGCCTTCGCCCACAAAGGGGGCATGCACATCGACGGGGTCAGCAAGCTTTCCCGCTCCTTTGAGCATATTTCCCCGGAGGCCGTGGGCAATGAGCGCCGCTTTCTGATGAGCGAGGTCTCCGGCCGCACCACGGTGCTGGCGAAGCTTTCCGCCGTGGCCCCCGGCCTGAACAAGGAATCGCCCGAGGTGGCGGAGATTGTGGCCCGGATCAAGGAACTAGAGCATGAGGGCTTCCAGTTCGAGGCGGCGGACGCCAGCTTTGAATTGATGGTCACCCGCATCCTGCGGCGCTTTACGCCCCACTTTACATTGGGCATGTACCGTATCAGCGGCGAATATCCTTCTCCCGACGGGGACAAGAGCGCTTCCGCCATGCTTTCCATAGCGGTGGACGGCCAGCAGGAGACTACCGCCGCCATGGGGAACGGCCCCGTGCACGCATTGGACACAGCGCTGCGCAAGGCTTTGTCCGTATTCTATCCGGAGCTGAACAAGGTCCGCCTCATCGATTACAAGGTCCGTGTATTGACCGGCCGGGCGGCCACCGCCTCCCGGGTCAGGGTTTTGATTGAATCCAGCGATGGGGAAAGCACCTGGACCACCGTGGGCGTATCCACCGACATCATTGCCGCAAGCTGGCAGGCGCTGTCGGATTCCATTGAATACATTCTGCACAAAAAGGAGGCTGCCGCCCTATGTCCATGACCATGACCCAAAAGATACTGGCCGCCCACTGCGGGAAGGATGTCCTTCAGGCAGGGGAAATGATCCTGGCCGATACCGACCTGGTGCTGGGCAACGACATCACTGCCCCCGTAGCCATCAACGAGTTTCAGAAGGCCGGGTGCGACTGCGTGTTCGACTGCGGAAAGATCGCCCTGTCATGGACCATTTTACCCCCAACAAGGATATCAAGGCGGCGGAGCAAACCAAAAAGGTGCGGGAATTCGCCAATGAAAAATCCATCTCCAACTTTTTTGATGTGGGCGAAATGGGGGTGGAGCATGCCCTGCTGCCGGAGAAGGGCATGGTTACCGCCGGGGAGCTTGTCATCGGCGCGGACAGCCACACCTGCACCTACGGCGCGCTGGGGGCATTCTCCACGGGTGTAGGCTCCACCGACATGGCGGCGGCCATGGCCTACGGCAAGGTATGGCTGCGGGTGCCCGCCGCGATCTCCGTGGTGCTTACGGGCAAGCTTCGCAAATACGTTTCCGGCAAGGATGTGATTCTGCACCTGATCCGTGAGATTGGCGTGGACGGGGCGCTGTATGAATCCTTGGAATTTTCAGGGGAGGGCGTAAGCACGCTTTCCATGGACGACCGGCTTTGCATCTGCAACATGGCCATCGAAGCCGGCGCCAAAAATGGCATCTTCCCGGTGGATGATAAAACGCTTTCTTATTTGAAAGAGCATGGGGCCAAGGAGCCCCGGGTGTATGACGCCGATCCGGACGCCGTATACGGGCGAACGATCCATATCGATCTTTCGCAATTGACCTCGGTGGTGGCCTTCCCCCACCTGCCGGAAAACGGCAAGACCTTCGATGAAATCGGAGAAGTGCCCATCCACCAGGTGGTGGTTGGCTCCTGCACCAACGGGCGGCTGTCCGACCTGCGGGAAGCGGCAGAAATATTGAAGGGCCGCAAGGTCGCAAAGGGCGTACGGGCCCTGATCATCCCCGCTACCCAGAAGATCTGGCTGGACGCCATGAAGGAAGGCTTGATGGAGATTTTTATCAACGCCGGGTGCGCCGTATCCACCCCCACCTGTGGCCCGTGCCTGGGCGGCCATATGGGCATTTTAGCCCGTGGCGAGCGCTGTGTGTCCACTACCAACCGCAATTTTGTGGGCCGCATGGGCGACCCCCAAAGCGAGGTATACCTGTCCAGCCCGGCAGTAGCGGCAGCCTCTGCGGTGACTGGAAAGCTGACGGCGCCGGGGGATCTGACGTGATATTTGCCGGGAAGGGGACTTTTTGAAAAAACTTCCCTTCCCGGACCCATCCCTGAAAAACTTTACTATAGGAATATATCAATAAAGAATATATCCTATATGAATCTTGTTAAACGGCATCCGAAGGTTTCCAAAGGGCGACCGGAAAGCCCTTTGGTCGCGCCTGCAGGCGCGAAATCCTTGCTATGTATACTTTTACATGAATGCCCTTGGCCATTTGGAAAGGAGCAATACCATGCAGCTCAACGGAAACGCCCTTTGCTACGGCGATAATGTGGATACCGATGTCATCATTCCCGCCCGTTACCTGAATACCTCCGACCCCAAGGAACTGGCCTCCCATTGCATGGAGGATATCGACCCGGACTTTCTGAAAAAGGTGAAGCCTGGCGATGTTATCGCCGCGGGGCGGAACTTTGGCTGCGGCTCCTCCCGGGAGCACGCCCCCCTGGCCATCAAAACGGCGGGCGTCTCCTGCGTGATCGCCAAGAGCTTTGCCCGCATCTTCTACCGCAACGCCATCAATATCGGCCTGCCCATCATTGTCTGCGACGGGGATTTTCACAATGGCGATACGCTGGAAGTGGACCTTGCCAAGGGCGCCATCCTCAACAAAACCACGGGGGCCACATATTCCTTCCCGCCCTTTCCGTCCTTTCTGCAAAAGATCATTGAGGCCGGCGGGCTGATGAGCGCCATGGCGGGAGGGGAAATCGCATGATGTACAACATTGTGCTGGTGCCCGGCGACGGCATCGGGCCGGAGATCGTAGACGGAGCCGTGGCGGTATTAAAGGCCGTGGGAGCAAAGTTCGGCCATACCTTCCGCTTTGAAACGGTGCTGGCCGGCGGCGCGGCGCTGGACAAATTCGGCGTGCCCCTGCCGGAGGAAGCGCTGGAAAAATGCCTGCAAAGCGACAGCGTGCTTCTTGGCGCCGTGGGCGGTCCAAAGTGGGAAACGCTGCCTGGCCATCTTCGGCCCGAACGGGCGCTTTTAGGCATCCGCAAAGGGATGAACCTGTTTGCCAACCTGCGCCCGGCAAAGCTTTTGCCCATGCTGGCCGCCGCCTCCCCCTTAAGGGCGGACATCGCGGCGCGGGGCGTGGACCTTTTGATCGTACGGGAGCTCACCGGCGGCATGTACTTCGGCCCCCGGGGCCGCGGGCAAAGCGATATGGGCGAAAACGCCTACGATACGGAGATCTACAGCCGGGGGGAAATCCTGCGTATCGGCCGTGTGGCCTTTGAGGCCGCCCGCAAACGCCGCTTAAAGGTGTGCAGCGTCGACAAGGCCAACGTGCTGGAAAGCTCCAGGCTCTGGCGGGAGACGATGCATGAGGTGAAAAAGGAATACCCGGACGTAGCCTATTCCGACATGCTGGTGGACAACGCCGCCATGCAGTTGATTCAAAATCCCGCCCAGTTTGATGTGATCGTCACCAGCAACCTGTTTGGCGACATCCTCTCCGACGAGGCGTCGCAATTGACCGGTTCCATCGGGCTCTTGGCCTCCGCCTCCCTGGGAGAAGGAACCCGGGGCATGTACGAGCCTATCCATGGCTCCGCCCCTGACATCGCGGGGCAGGGGATTGCCAACCCCATCGCCACCATCCTGTCAGCCGCCATGATGCTGGATCTGTCCTTTGGCCTTGCGCAGGAGGCCAGGGCCGTCGAAGCCGCCGTGGAAAAGGTGCTGGCCCGGGGCAGCCGCACCAGGGATATCGCCGCCGGCGGTGAATACATTTCAGGCGCGGAGATGACAGGCAGGATCGTGGCGGAAATTTGAACCGGATGCTGTTTCGGCATAAAAACCTGGCCAAAAACTTCTCCGGTTTGCGATTTTCCCCCTTTACAAGGTATTTGTTTTATGTTATGATTGTGTTCGTTCGCGGGGCATTAGCGCAGTTGGTAGCGCACAACACTGGCAGTGTTGGGGTCAGGAGTTCGAGTCTCCTATGCTCCACCAGCGAAGATATGCCGCAAGCTCTTGATGCATCGGAGCTTGCGGTTTTTTTATGCACAGATGGCGATACGGACTTCCGCCGGCTATAGGCAACATATGGATGTATGTATAATTTATCAAATATGTGCAACCGGTATTTGACATGGGATGCAGCTTGCGCTATGATTTTCCTATGGGTCTTTATGGATTGCCAGGGGAAGGCTGCACGATCCGAAGAAATGGGGACAAGCATGATGCCAAAGAAGGAACTGTATCATCTGGCCGTGGAATTTGGAAATACAAAGTTGTGGCAGCGGCTGTATGACAACGAGATATTCGCGGTGCGGATGGCAGACGGTGAGATCGGATACGTCAGCGTGATGGGCGCGCTGGGTAA
>JAEWWY010000014.1 GCA_023458835.1 Bacillota bacterium | reverse complement strand
CTTTGCGGCCATGCACCATCCCTTCACCAGCCCCATTGATGAGGACTTTGAGCTTATGGAGACAGACCCGGGCCGCGTGCGGGCCAAGGCCTACGACCTGGTCATGAACGGCATCGAGATGGGCTCGGGCAGCATCCGCATCCATGCCAGCGACCTGCAAGAGCGCATGTTCCGCCTGCTGGGCTTTACCAGGGAAGAGGCCTGGACCCGCTTTGGGTTCCTGCTGGAGGCCTTCAAGTACGGCACTCCGCCCCATGGCGGCTTCGCCTTTGGCATCGACCGGCTGGTGATGATCCTCAAAGGCGCCGAAAGCTTAAGGGATGTGCTGGCCTTCCCCAAAATACAAAACGGCGCCTGCCTGATGATGGATACCCCCGCCCAAGTGCAGGAAGAGCAACTGAAGCTGCTGAAAATCAAAACGGAAGCCTGACCAGGGGCTCTGCCCCTGGACCCTGCCAAAGGGACAAAGCCCCTTTGGAATCCCCATATTTGGGCTATGTGGGGAAGGATGTGTAAATCAATGGACAGCGATGACGAGGCATATTTGCTCCTTCCGGCACGGCGCCGCCGTGCCGCCTCCCTCAAGAGGGAACCTTCGGATGCTATCTGTGAGGTAAATACTGCGTGTTACAGTTTGCTTGATAATTCTCCCTATTGCTTGAAAAATGCATCCCTTTGGAAATTCTACTTGGGGGCACATGTACTTCCCCATGAAATGGGGTTTCCAAAGGGGCTTTGTTCCAGCTAGCTCAATCGTCGCATTGACTCGCTGTCGCTCGCACTGCTTGTTTCGCCAGCCTCCTCCACACCGCCCTAATCCGCCACAGGCGGGGGCGGTGTTCCGGAGCCTTTGGCGGGGTCCAGGGGTTGAACCCCTGGTTGTCATTTGGATGGAAATCTGTTATACTGTTGTTTAACCGCAAGGAGGTGCGTTTGGTATGCCTTCAAAGAAAGACAATCTTCCCCTGAACGTGGAAAAAGATATTGAGAGTACAGGTACCATTACATACGCCAATGAGGTCATCGCCATCATCGCCGGGGTAGCCACCAGCGAGGTGGAAGGCATTGCCGGCATGTGCACCAGCGGCGGGCTGAACGACATACTGGGCCGGAACAGGAACATCACCCGTGGGGTCAAGGTGGAGCTGGGCACCGAGGAGACCTCTGTGGACCTGTACGTGATCATTGAATACGGCACGCCCATCCAGAAGGCGGCCAGGGATGCCCAGGAGAATGTGCGCAAGGCCATCGAGACCATGACCGGGCTGCGGGTGGTGCGCGTGGACGTGCACGTCCAGGGCGTAAGCTTTGAAAAGGAAAACAAGGCGCTGGAAAAGGGCCTGCAGAGTGCGGCGCTGGCCAGCGGCGAGGTGTTCAAGCAGGCGCCGGAGAAGAAGGAAGCCCAAAAGGAGGAAGCGCCCGTGCCTCCCGCCACCGTGGAGCTGGTGGAGGATGAAATGGAGGAGGAGCGCGGCCTTACGGAGCCGGAGGATGATGAGGCGGAGCCGGACGGCCTGGACGCTTTGGATGACGGGCCGGAGGATGACCTTGAGGATGATCCGGAGGATGAGGCCGGCCTTCCCGGCGAGCCTGCGGAAGAAAATCAGGAAGAAAAGAAGGAATAGCGTGAAAGCGGCCGGCAGGATGCGCCTGCCGGTGGCTTTTGTTTTCTAAGCGCTGCGCTTTTTGAAGTAAGGGAGGTGTACCGCGTGAAGGTGCGTTTTTTGGACCGTCTTCTGACGGCATTGGCGGGGCTTCTGCTGTTTGCAACAGGGCTGATCTTTTTCCTTTGGGCCTTTCGGGGCATCCCGGCCGACTGGCTGAACGCCCTGACCGTGAAGGAGATAGGCCGCCTTCCCATCTTTGTGGCGCTGGGCCTGGGCGCGGTGATGGTGCTGCTGGGCATCCACAGCATTTCCCTGCTGTTTCGGCGCCGGGGAAAAAAAGGCTTCGTGGTGCAGAAAACAGAGCATGGGGAATTGAGCATTTCCATCCACGCCATGGAAAACCTGGTGCAAAAATGCGTTGACAGGCATGAGGAGCTGACGGTGGTCAGCAACCGCATTGAAAACACCCGCGATGGCGTGGTGGTGGATCTGCGCATAGGCCTTGCCAACGGCGTGAGCATCCCCCTGGTGGTGAGCACGCTGCAAAAGCAGATCAAGCAATACATTACCTCCTGCTCCGGCATCGACGTGCGGGAAGTGAAGGTGGAAGTGGAGACCGCCAGCATCAAGGCGGAAAAAAGCCCCTACTCCGTGCCCGATACGCTTTTGCAAAGCATCCCCAAGGCGCCCCCCGTGGAAGCGCCGCCTCCCATAAGGCCGGTACAGCCGGCGGAAAGGCCCGTTCAGCCGGCGGAAAGGCCCGTTCAGCCGGCGGAGAGGCCGGAGAGGATCGAGCAACGGGTCGAACGGATTGAACGGATTGAACGGACGGTGACGCCGCCCGTAAACGGCGTGCAGCCCGCCATAAAGCCTGTGCAGCAGCCTGCGCCCCAGGTGATGCAAAGGATGCAGCCTGATTTGAAGGGCCCGTCCTTCCCGGAGCCTCCAGCGGAAAATACCGAGGAAAAAAAGCGCCCGCTGCATCAGCGGCTGTTCGGCCATAAGGAGCAGCCGGCCATCGTGCCCATGCCCCCGGAGATGGAAAGGAAGGCCGGGCTTTCGGATGAGCCGGTGATGTTTGACCTTGCAGAGGATGACGATTCCGCCATGGATCCGCTTGACGCGCAGGAGGTGGATGACCGTGAAGAACATTGAGGAAGTTTTGAAGGAGCTTTTCAGGCCCGGCACGCCGCAATACGGCCTGATCTGGGGCATCGGCTTTGTGGTGCTGGCCTTTTTGCTGCTTTTTATCGGCTTTTGGAAAACGCTTTTTGTGGTATTTCTCTTCACCATCGGCCTATTTATCGGCGCGGTGAAGGAGAAGCAGGCCTTTATCAAAAACATCATCAACAAATTATTCCCGCCCCGCCAGGATAGCTGAAGGGAATAACGCAAGGAACGGAGTGCTTTCTATATGGCGCGTACGACCGCACGGGCAGCGGCGATGCAAATGGTGTATGAGCGGCTGCTGGGCGGCCAGGGCGGCGGTGAAACGTTGGAGTTGGTATACGAGCAGATGGGTGAGGGCATTCATGCGCCTTCCCAGGATGATCAGGCCTATATAGATGATGTTCTGGCAGGCATTGCGGCCCACCAGGACGAAATCGACGGGAGCATTCTTACTTTCAGCGTGGATTGGCCGCTGGAACGCATGGCCAAGGTGGATCTGACCATATTGCGCCTGGCAACGTATGAGATCCTGTTCAGGGAGGATGTGCCCGGCAGCGTGGCCATCAACGAGGCTGTGGAGCTGGCGGGCAAGTATTCCGATCCTGCGGGCGGCCGCTTCATCAA
>JAEWWY010000013.1 GCA_023458835.1 Bacillota bacterium | reverse complement strand
ATTTGTGATAAAATCAATCCCAACCCCCGAAAAGCTGCATGAATGGGTGAGGTTATGGAATACCGACAGGGTTTGCCCCTCAAGCAGGGGCTGTACGATCCAAGAAATGAGCATGACGCCTGCGGCATGGGCTTTGTCGTCCATATCGGCGGGGAGAAATCCCACGATATCCTGGAGGACGCCCTCACGGTGCTGGAGAATTTAAGCCACCGGGGCGCCCATGGCGCGGATGAGCATACCGGCGCCGGGGCCGGCGTGCTGACCCAGATACCCCACGCATTTTTCAAGCGGGACTGCCTGACGCTGGGCATCACCCTGCCGGAGGCTGGGCATTACGGGGTGGGCATGATCTTTGCCCACAGGTACGAGGATTTCCGCAAAAAGCAAATAGCAGCCTTTGAAGAAATCGTTGTGAAGGAAGGGCAGACCGTTCTTGGCTGGCGGGAGGTGCCCGTCGATTTTACCACCATCGGGGAAAGCGCCAAGGCTGCGCTGCCAAGGTTCATCCAGGTGTTCATCGGCAAGAGCGGTGACATTCCCTGCGGCGTGGACTTTGAGCGCAAGCTGTTTTTGATCCGCAAGCTGGCGGAAAAAACGATCCCCCCCATGAGCGAGGACAACGGCGGCATCTTTTATATTTCCAGCCTGTCCTCCAAGACCATTGTGTACAAGGGGATGCTTACGGCCTCCCAGTTGCGAAGCTTTTATCTGGATTTATCGGACCTGGATTACGCCTCCGCTTTGGCCATGGTGCATTCCCGCTTCAGCACCAATACGTTTCCAAGCTGGGCCAGGGCCCATCCCAACCGGTACCTGGTGCATAACGGGGAGATCAACACCATCCGGGGCAACGTGAACTGGATGAAGGCGCGGCAGCGCAGCATCGTTTCCCCGCTTTTTGAGGATATATCCAAGGTGTGCCCGGTGATCGACGAGACGGGCAGCGATTCTTCCATGTTTGACAACTGCCTGGAGTTTTTGTACCTGACGGGCAGGTCGCTTCCCCATGCCGCCATGATGATGATCCCCGAGCCCTGGGAAAAAAACCCCCTCATGCCGGAGGAGAAGCGGGCGTTTTACAAGTATCAGAGCTTTCTCATGGAGCCCTGGGACGGCCCGGCTGCCATGGCCTTTTCCGACGGCGACGTCATCGGCGGCATGCTGGACAGGAATGGCATGCGTCCCTCCCGCTACTATGTGACAAAGGACAACCGGGTGATCCTGGCCTCCGAGGTAGGGGTGGCGGATATAAGGCCCGAGAACGTGCTTTACAAGGGGCGGCTGGAGCCGGGCCGGATGCTGCTGATCGACACCGTGCAAAAGCGCATCATCTCCGACGAGGAGCTGAAAAGCAGCGTCGCCGGGGAATACCCCTATCCCGAATGGAACAAAAAGCATATCATTCCCCTGGAATCGCTGCCTCCGCCCGGGCGGGAGGAAGCGCCGCCGCCCGGGGAGCTTGTAAGGTTGCAAAAGGCCTTTGGCTACACCTATGAGGACATCTACAAATTCTTGCTGCCCATGGCGGCTGCCGGGGAAGATCCTGTGGGTTCCATGGGTATGGATACGCCTCTGGCGGTGCTCTCTGAAAAGCCGCAAATGCTCTATGTGTATTTCAAGCAGCTTTTCGCCCAGGTGACCAACCCGCCCATCGATGGCATAAGGGAGGAGATCGTTACCTCCGCCGGCGTTTTCCTGGGTTCCTCCGGCAACCTGCTGTCGCCGGACCAGGAGGACCGGGCTAGCCTGCTTTTGCAGCATCCCATCCTGACCAACGGGCAATTAGCGCAAATGCGGCAGCTTGATAACGGCATGTTCAAGACTGCCGTGCTGCCGCTGCTCTATAGGGCGGATGACGGCCCCGCCGCCCTGGAAAAGGCGCTGCACCAGTTAAACCGCCAGGCCAGCCGGGAGATTGCCCAGGGCGCCAACATCCTGATTCTTTCCGACCGGGGCGTGAACCGGGAGTATGCCGCCATCCCGGCCTTGTTGGCCTGCTCCGGGCTGCACCACAGCCTGATACGCAGGGAGATTCGCACAAACGTCGGCCTGGTGCTGGAATCGGCCGAGCCCCGGGAGGTGCACCATTTCTGCACGCTGCTGGGCTACGGCGTGACCGCCATCAACCCCTATATGGCCTTTGATACCATCCGGGAGCTATCGGAGAAAGGATTGCTCAATGGCATAGGCTCGGAGGAAGGTGTTGCCCACTACATCAAGGCGTCGGTGAAAGGCATATTGAAGGTGCTTACCAAAATGGGCATCTCCACCATACAAAGCTACAACGGCGCGCAGATCTTTGAGGCGGTGGGCCTGCAGCAAAGCCTGATCGACCGGTATTTTACCCATACCCCTTCCCGGTTGGAGGGTATCGGCATCGAGGAAATCCACCAGGAAAACAAAATGCGCCACGAAAGCGGCTTTGGAGTGAATTCCCCCTATACCGACACCCTGGAGACCGGCGGCACCTTCCAGGCCAAAGCCGGCGGGGAGGAGCACCTGTATAACCCGGAGACCATATATCTTTTGCAAAAGGCCTGCCGCACCGGGGATTACAACCAGTTCAAAGCCTTTTCCCGAAAGATCAACGAGGAACAGACGGCCACCCTAAGAAGCCTTTTGGAGTTTAAATTCATCCCCGGCGAAACCATCCCCATCGAGGAGGTGGAGCCGGTGGATTTGATCGTCAGGCGCTTCAAGACAGGGGCCATGTCCTACGGCTCCATCAGCAAGGAAGCCCACGAGTGCCTGGCCATCGCCATGAACCGGCTGGGGGGCAAGAGCAACACCGGCGAGGGCGGCGAGGACCCGGAGCGCTTTCAGGTGATGGAAAACGGCGATTCAAAAAAGAGCGCCATCAAGCAGGTGGCCTCCGGCCGCTTTGGCGTGACCAGCAACTACCTGGTGAACGCGAAGGAGATTCAAATCAAAATGGCCCAGGGCGCCAAGCCCGGCGAGGGCGGCCAGCTTCCCGGCCGCAAGGTGTACCCGGCCATCGCCAGAACGCGTCACTCCACCCCCGGCGTGGGCCTGATATCGCCGCCGCCCCACCATGACATCTATTCCATTGAGGATTTGGCGGAGTTGATCCACGACCTGAAAAACGCCAACCGGGACGCCCGCATCAACGTGAAGCTGGTGTCGGAGGTGGGCGTGGGCACCATTGCCGCCGGGGTGGCCAAGGGCAAGGCCGATGTGATTTTGATCAGCGGCTATGACGGGGGCACCGGCGCGTCGCCCCTGACCAGCATCAAGCATGCCGGCCTGCCCTGGGAAATGGGCCTGGCGGAGACCCATCAAACGCTTGTTTTGAACCGCCTGCGGGACAGGGTGGTCCTGGAAACCGACGGAAAGCTCCTGACAGGCCGGGATGTGGCCATTGCCGCCATGCTGGGGGCGGAGGAATTCGGCTTTGCCACCACGCCCTTGATCGCCTTGGGGTGCCTGATGATGCGGGTGTGCAACCTGAATACCTGCCCCGTAGGCATCGCCACCCAGGATGAAAGCTTGCGCAAATGCTTTACCGGCAAGCCCGAGTATGTGGAAAACTTCATGCGTTTTATCGCCAGGGAGCTGCGGGAGATCATGTCCCGCCTGGGCATCCGCACCGTAGATGAGCTGGTGGGCCGCACCGATAAACTGAAGGCCAAGGAAAACCTGCGCCACTGGAAGGCCTGCAAGCTGGATATGTCGCCCATCCTCTACCAGCCCTACGCCGGCTCCGACGTGGGCCGCTACCACAGGCGGGATCAGGACCACAGCCTGGAAAAATCCCTGGGCATGAAAAAGCTTTTGCGCATGTGCAAGCCGGCGCTGGAAAGCGGCACGCCCATCCGGGCAAAGCTGCAAATCCGCAATGTGGACCGGGTGGTGGGCACCCTGGTGGGCAGCGAGATTTCCAAAAAGTACGGCGAAAGCGGCCTGCCCGGTGATACCATCCGTTTGCAGTTCGTGGGCTCCGCCGGGCAGAGCTTCGGTGCCTTTGCCCCCAAGGGCCTGACCCTGGAGTTGGAAGGCGATTCCAACGACTACTTCGGCAAGGGCCTGTCCGGCGGCAAGATCATTGCCTACCCGCCCAAGGCGGCGGATTACAGGCCGGAGGAAAACATTCTGATCGGCAACGTGGCTTTCTACGGGGCCACGGAGGGCGAGGCGTATTTGAGCGGCGTGGCGGGGGAACGGTTCTGCGTGCGCAACAGCGGCATGGATGCCGTGGTGGAGGGCGTGGGGGACATGGCTGCGAGTATATGACCGGCGGCCGCGTGGTGGTGCTGGGGAAAACAGGCCGCAACTTTGCGGCAGGCATGTCCGGGGGCATCGCCTATGTGCTGGATTTTGAGGAAGCCCGCTGCAACAGGGCCATGGTGCTGCTGGAGGCGTTTGCTTCCGATAAGGAAAAGCGGCAGGTGAGGGAACTGATCGAAAGGCATGTGGAATATACTGCCAGCCCCCTTGGCAAGCGGGTGCTTGACGACTGGGAAGCATATGCCAAGCGCTTCACCCGGGTGATCCCCAGGGATTACAAGCAAATGCTGCAATTTATCGACGAGGCCATTGATCAGGGGCTTCAGGGCGATGAAGCCCTGATGGCCGCCTTTGAGCGCGGGGCGAAGGAATAACCTTCAGCAATGCATGCGCAGCCCCGGACAGTACGGGCAAGGTTCCTCGTCGCTGTCATCCTGAGGGCGAAGCCCGAAGGATCTTTTCTCCCCCGGAAGCCTTCCTTCCCGACAATCGACAAATAAGATCCTTCGCTGCGCTCAGGATGACAGCGGCGAGATTTTAGATGGCTTTCCCTTTTTCGTAAAGAGGTGATTTAAATGGCCAAACCCACCGGATTTTTGGAATATGAACGCAAGGACTACAAGAAGCGGCCTCCTGCAGACCGCCTTTCCGACTGGTCCGAAATCCGTCTGCCCCAGGACCCGGCCGAGGTTATAACCCAGGCCGCCCGGTGCATGAACTGCGGCATCCCCTTCTGCCAGGGCGGCATCCTCCTGGCCGGCATGGCCGCCGGATGCCCGGTTCATAACCTCATCCCGGAATGGAACGACCTGGTCTATAGGGGCCAGTGGCGGGAGGCCTACCTGCGCCTGCAGCGCACCAACCCCTTCCCCGAGTTCACGGGCCACGTCTGCCCAGCCCCCTGCGAAGGCTCCTGCACCGAGGGCTACCATATGGAGCCTGTCACCATCAGCGCCCTGGAATATGAGATCATCGAGCGGGCTTATAAGGAAGGCTGGGTCAAGGCCCATCACGCCGTGCCCACCGGAAAGAAGGTGGCCGTGGTGGGCTCCGGCCCCGCAGGCCTGTCCGCAGCATATTTCTTAAACTACGTTGGCCATTCCGTCACCGTCTTCGAGCGGCAGGACCGGCCCGGGGGGCTTTTAACCTACGGCATCCCCAACATGAAGCTGGATAAAGCTGTGGTAAACCGCCGCATCAGCCTCATGAAGGAATCCGGTATTGATTTCATCCTGAATACCGAAGTGGGCAAGGAACTTCCCGCCCAGCAGCTTTTATCCGACTTTGACGCGGTGCTCTTATGCGGCGGAGCCACCAAGCCCCGGGGCCTCACCGTGCCGGGCAAGGATTTAAAAGGCGTGCACTTTGCCGTGGACTTTTTGACCGCCAACACCAAGCGGCTGCTGAACGGTGCGGAGCCGGAAGGCTTCATCAGCGCCAAAGACAAGCATGTGATCATCCTGGGCGGCGGCGATACCGGCACCGATTGCGTGGCCACCTCATTGCGTCAGGGCTGCAAAAGTGTGGTCCAGTTTGAAATTATGCCCGAGCCGCCCGAACATCGCATTGCCTCCGATAACCCCTGGCCCGAGTGGCCCAAAAAGCTCAAGGTGGACTATGGACAGGAGGAGGCCATCCACCTTGCTGGCCGGGACCCTCGGTTTTACCTCATTCATACCAAGGAATTGATTGGCGGCGAAAACGGCCATGTGAAAGAGGTACACACCATGAACATCGACTGGGTCAAAAACACCCAGGGCCGTCTTGTTCCCCAGGAGATTCCCGGCAGCGAGCGCGTTTGGCCGGCTGACTTGATCCTCCTGGCCATGGGCTTTCTGGGCCCGGAAGATACCCTCCCCGACGCCCTGCACCTGGAACGGGACGAGCGCAGCAATATCAAAGCCGC
>JAEWWY010000012.1 GCA_023458835.1 Bacillota bacterium | reverse complement strand
GCGACAGACATGCGGTACAAGCTTGTCCAGCGGGCATTTTTGATGGCTGGATACAGCTTGCCCGCATTGTCCAGGCGAAACCAGTTCTTTGTTGGCACGTCCCGCTTTTTCTCCACAGCCCGCATTTGTTCCTTTCCGGTTCTTACAAATTGATTATACCATGTTCCAAGCCGCCGGAAAAGCATTTCCATGGAAATAATGCTTGACCGGAATCTGGATACAGCGTATGCTGATACTTAGGGTATAGTAAGATTTCGTGCCCAGCACCAGGGAGGTTCGTATGCCTACAAGGAGAAGCCAGTGGATCTTGAGCGCCATCCGCAGTAACCGCCCCTTGTTCGACAGGCTCAGCGACCGCATGATGCGCCTGTATGCCCCGGCGGACCGGGTAGCCGGATTGCCCATGCTGGGCACCAGCGGAAAGCCGGAAAACGTTGGAGACATTCCAGCCATCCTGGTTTCCCCCGGCTGTCTGATGAATGACAGCATCATCGTCCTGCACATGCATGGCGGCGCGTATGTATCCGGCGGGCTTTTGCAGGCCCGCGTATTGGCCAGCCAGATTGCCGCGGCCAGTTGCCTGAATGTAAAGACCTTTGCCTACCGGCTGGCGCCGGAATACGCCTACCCCGCGCAGCTTAACGATGCTTTCGCCGTATACAACGACCTTTTGCAAAGGGGTTACAGGCCCGAAAGAATAGCCTTCACCGGCGAAAGCGCCGGGGGCAACCTGGCCCTGGCTTTGGCATTGAGGCTGAAAGCGGAGGGCCGGCCCATGCCTGCCTGCATCGCGCTCCTATCCCCCTGGGGCGATGTGGAATTGACCGGCGACAGCTATCGTGACCTTGCGGATGTGGATCCGACGCTCGACCTTGCTACCATCCGGGAGGCCGCCATGGGCTTTGTGGGCGGCGATGTTTCCCTGATGAAAGACCCGCTTGTTTCCCCCATCCATGCGGATTTTCACGGCTTTCCGCCGGTTCAGATCCATGCGGGCACCAAGGAGCTGCTTTTGAGCGATGCCGAAACGCTGGCCGCAGCCATGCGGCGGGACGGCGTTCCGGTAACGCTGATGTGCTGGGAAGGCATGTGCCACGTGTTCCAGATATTTGGTTTCCCCGAAAGCCGCCTTTCTATGAAAGCCATCGGTCAATTCCTGAACGAGCACCTTCTTGTGAACGGGTTGGAAGATGATGCACTTTAAAGCTGTTATAAAGAAACCGTGTGGCTTTTGCACATTATTTGCGCAAAGCCACACGGTTTTTTATATAAGTTCATTCAGCGCACGCCAGAAATATCTTTGATGACTTCCCCGGCCAATATCAGCCCCGCCACGGCCGGCACAAAGGAGATGCTGCCGGGCACCTGGCGGCGGATCAAGCATGTCCGCTTTGTTTCCGGCGGGCAGATGCAGTGGTGCTTGCAGCTTGTTTCCTCCGTCTCGATGGGCTCCCTGGCCGCTTCCCTGGAATAGACCACTTTCAAGGATGGGATGTTCCTTTTGCGCAGTTCCGTGCGCATCACCCTGGCCAGCGGGCAGATGGAAGTCTTGTAGATGTCCGTCACCTCAAAGCGTGTGGGATCCAGCTTGTTCCCGGCGCCCATGCAACTGATGAGCTTGATCCCGGCAGCATGCGCCTTTTCCACCAGCTTCAGCTTGGCGGAAACCGTGTCGATGGCATCGATCACATAATCATAAGGCATCAGATCAAACTCATCCGCGTTTTGAACGGTATAGAACATTTGAAAATCCTGCCCCTGCACCTTGGGGTTGATCTCCAGCATGCGTTGGCGCATGACCTCCACCTTGGGCTTCCCCACGGTCTTGCGGGTAGCGATCAATTGCCTGTTGATATTGGTTAAGCAAACGCGGTCGTCATCGATCAGATCGATGCGCCCAATACCGCTGCGGGCGAGCGCTTCGGCGCAATAAGAGCCCACGCCGCCGATGCCGAACACCGCCACGCTGGCTCTTGACAACTTTTCCATGGCTTCCTTGCCCAGCAAAAGCTCCGTTCTGGAGAATGCGTTCAAGCGCTTTCCCCGCTTTCCAGGCGAATCTGTTCCATCTTTTGATTGATCGCTTCTTCATGCACCCGCATGGCGGCAATGGTCCGCTCGACCAGCTCCTCCAGCGGCCAATGAAGCATATCGGCGCCCTGCTCAATGATCTGCCGGGAACAGCCCGCGGCAAAGCTTGGCGATTTGTATTTCTTCATCAGAGATTTCAATTCCATATCCTGCACGGATTTGGAGGGCCGCATCTTTGCCGCCGCGCCGATCAGCCCCGTCAGCTCATCCACCGCGAAGAGCACCTTTTCCATCTCATGCTCGGGCTTCACATCCACCGCGATCCCATAGCCGTGGGAGGCGCAGGCATGAATGATCTGTTCATCGATACCCTCCGCCATCATGATTTCCTGAACTTTGATGCAGTGTTCCTCAGGATACAGTTCAAAATCCAGATCGTGCAGCAGCCCGACGATGGACCAGAATTCCTTTTCTTCCTCACAGCCCAGGAGCTTGGCCATTTCCTCCATAACCCCGGATACCGTGAGGGCATGCTGAAGGTGGAACGGCTCCTTGTTGTAGCGCCGCAAGAGCTCCCAGGATTGTTCATAGGTAGGCCGCATGATTTTTCCTCCGGATAAATATCATTCCAGCCTATATTATATACAAAAAACCCGCCGGAGGAAAGCCTCCGAGCGAATTTACGCATAAAATGCGGATGAAGCATGAGCGGGGAGGGATGTTTTTACAAAACATCCTCTCCGCATCCCGCCATAAAAACCGGAATTCACAGGCCGTTCCTTGGGCTGTTGGGAGCGATGCCATAGGGAAACTGCACCGAGAAGGTGCTCCCCTCTCCCGGGCTGCTCTTCACCTGCAAACTTGCGCCGTAGTTCTGCGCGATGTGCTTGACGATGGAGAGCCCAAGGCCCGTTCCGCCCGTTTGGCGGCTGTGGGATTTATCGATGCGGTAAAACCTTTCGAAGATCCGCGTCAGATACTCCTCCTCCATGCCGATGCCGTCATCCTCCACCGACAGGAAGCAATCCCCCAGGTGGATCTGTACCCGGCCGCCCTGCTTGCCATAGCGGATGGCGTTGTCTACCAGGTTGTACGTCAGCTCCCATATATCCCTGGGATTGGCCGTCACCGTCCCGATGCCGTCCATGGCAATGGTGATTCTCCTGGAGCGGGCCAGCGGCTCCAGCGCTTGCACCACATCCCTGGCCATGGGCTGGAGCTGCACAGGCTCCGCCTTTTCCATCACCTTGCTCTCCGCCTTGGAAAGGCGCAGGATATCATTGATGATGTTCAGCAGCCGGTCGCTTTCCGAAACGATACGCCTCAAATACATCTTTTGCTTTTCAGTATCAGGCACCATATCCCCCGCCAGCAGCTCGGCGAAGCCTTTGATGGAGGTGAGAGGCGATTTGAGCTCATGGGACGCGTTGGCCACAAAGTCGGTACGGAGGCGGTGCGTCTTTTGCACCTCTTCAAAATCGTACTTCAACTTTTCAATCAAATAACTGATGTTGGTCAGAATGGGCCGGACTTCCGCCTCCGCCCGGTCAGCATCCTCCCGAAGCAGGCTTTCGTCGCCCTTGCCCATGAGCGTGTTGTTGATCAGGATCAGCGGGTGGGTGACCTTCTTGCTTAGGCGGTTCGCGAAAAAAGGAACGGCGGCGATTACCACCACCACCAGAACCGCCACCACGGGCAGCAGCAGCCCGAGAAATTCACGGGTGGTGGATACGGGATAGGATAGCCGGAGGATCAGGCCGTCGCCCACCAGCTTCGCGGCATAGATGGTTTGCAGCCCCGTGGTGATGCTTCGGCGCACATCCATGCCCGTTTCCCCTGCCATGGCCCCCATCACCTCCGGGCGTCCGGCATGGGACTCCATGGTATCCGCATCAGCCATGCTGTCGGAGAGCACATTTCCTTCCCCGTCCAAAAAGGTGACCCGCAGCCTGTCATCCCCCGAAGCGATCTCTCTGGCCAGCGCCAGCAGGTCAACGGATGACCGCTGCATCAGCGCGTCGGCAGTATGGAGCAGCGCCGCCAGGTTGTCCCGCACCGTTTTCTGCTGAACGTTATTGAACACAACGATGCAGCCTGAAACAAGCGTCAGCATGATAACCAGCGCGCCGATAAAGCTTAGGCGCTTCACATACCGCTTCATAAAACCGGATCAGTCCTTTTTCATGCGGTAGCCGTAGCCCCGCACCGTTTCGATATATTTGGGATTTTCGGCGCTGTCCCCCAGCTTCATGCGCAGGGAGCGCACATGAAAGTCCACTGTCCTTGTGGTTTCGCCGCTGAAATCATACCCCCACACGTTTTCCAGGAGCCTGTCACGGCTGACCACAAAGCCCGCATGACGGCTTAAGTATTCCAAAAGCTCCAATTCCTGATGGGTAAGCTTCACTGGTGCGCCGTCTTTTTTGACTTCCTTCTTGTCAAAATCCATGGATAGGTCCTGTAAATGCAGGATGCTGCCCCCATCCTCCATACGCCTAAGCGCTGTCTTCACCCTGGCTTGCAGCTCCAGCACGCCAAAGGGTTTGGTGATGTAATCTTCGGCGCCCATCTCCAGCCCGCGCACCTTGTCCAGCTCCTCGCCCTTGGCGGAAAGGATGATCACGGGGATGGCGGCAGTCTCTGCCGCCTCCTTCCAGGATTTCAAAATCGCCCAGCCATCCTTGCCGGGGAGCATGATGTCCAGCAGCAAAAGCTGTGGCAAGCCTTGCTTTACCCTCTCGGCCAGCTTGTCCGCGTTGGGAACCAGCGCCGCCTCATGGCCGGCAGCCGAAAGCGTTGCCGCGATCAGTTCCCCAATGTTCTCATCATCTTCTACAATGTAAATTTTTGCCATCACATTTACCTCACAAAATCTGACGGTTTTTGTGTTCGCCCGTCACTGCGAAAATCGCCCATTCGGCTATATTCTGCGCATGATCGCCAATCCGCTCCAGGTATTTGGCGATCATCAATTCTTCCATCTTCCGGCTGGAGCAGGCAGGATCCTTCAATATGTCTTCCACCAGGTTAAATCGCACCTGCATGAACAGCCGGTCGATCTCATCGTCTGACTGGATCACGGCTTCGGCCAGCATCGTATCATCCGTTAAAAAGGCGTGGATAGCCTCCTTTACCATGATGACGCACTTCTCGGCCATGGTATATAGCTGGGCTGGCCTGGCGTTGGGCTCCTCACCCAGGTGCAGCACGATCTCGGCGATGTCCGCCCCCTGATCGCAGATGCGCTCCATATCGGTGATCATTTTCAGCGCTGTGGAGATGACGCGCAGATCCTTTGCCACCGGCTGCTCCGATAAAAGGATCAGCAGCGATTTGCGCTCGATGGACAGCTCCAGCTCATCGGCAATGTGGTCATTTTCATATACCTGGCGGGCCAGGGTCTGGCTGCCGGTACGCAAAGCCTCCATGGCGTTTGTCAGCGTATCTTCAATAAACTGGGTCATGCGTTTCAGTTCTTCATTCAATTCCTGCATTTCCCGCTGGAACTTGCTGCGCATCATCCAAACCTCCCTGTGATATAGTCCTCCGTCTTTGCCTCTTTGGGATGGGCGAACAGCGCCAGGGTATCGTTGTATTCTATGACCTCCCCATGGAGGAAAAACGCCGTCCTGTCGGAAATACGGGCCGCCTGCTGCATGTTGTGGGTAACGATCACAATGGTATAATTCGCCTTCAGCTCCATCATCAGATCTTCAATGCGGCTGGTGGAGATGGGATCCAAAGCGGAGGTGGGCTCATCCATCAAAAGCACTTCCGGGGATACGGCCAGGACCCTTGCGATGCACACCCGCTGCTGCTG
>JAEWWY010000011.1 GCA_023458835.1 Bacillota bacterium | reverse complement strand
TGTCCCTGTTCAAACGGGAGAGCGCCTGGGGCCAGTCGTCCTTTACGTCATCATCAGTCAAAAACCAGGCGTTATGGAAATCCTTTTCCTGCTGCGCAAAATGAAAATCCGCGTCCAGCAGGATCATGTTGGGCGTATGGCCCGTAACCCTTCCCCGAAGCGCATCCGGTGCGCTTTTGTCCGCAAAAAGCAGCCGGGCGCCTGGAAGGCGCTTTGCGATTTCCTCCCGGAAGGCCGGGTCACACGACCAGCCCGCCAGCAGGTCCCCGCCCGGCAGCCCGGTCACATGCATGGCCAGATCGCCTTCGGGATGCTCCTCACTGCCCTGGGGCCTTTTGCCCAGCAACTGCCACAAATAGGCCATAGCCCACAAAGCGGTGCTTTTCCCGCTGCCGCTGATGCCGGTGAACAGCACCCGGTCATCATCCGTATGCAGGCAGAAAAGCTCCTTTTGCCTCAAAAAGGGCCCGATGTTTTTCAGGTATACGTCCGTTATGCGCATGGCGGCTGCCTCCGTTCGGCTTCATTATACATTTTCACCCATCCCATGGCAACCCTGGTTTTTCCTGCCTTGTAAAGGCTGTGCGTCTACGGTATAATATTTTCTGCAATCAACCTTTGGATGGAGGCGGGCATATGTTTTTTCAGAAGGATTATGTCCTGCGCATGATCGAGATGATGGGCGATTTCATGCGCCGCATCGGGGAAATGCTGGACGACCTTCAGCGGATACGCCTTCTGGACGACGCCTGCCGGGAGCATTGCGGCATGGACTTGAGTGCCGCCCAAAGGCTGAGCGTGGAAAGCGTCATTGATCTTCTGGCTCCCCAGCCGCGGCTGATGATGGCGGAGATCCTGTACATACAGGCCATGCAGACGTCCCTGCCCGACGAAACGCGGGAACAGCTTCTGTACCGCAGCGCACGGCTTTTGCTGTCGCTTGGGGAGGAAAGCCTGCTTTGCGAGCTGCGCTTTGAGCGGCTGAAAGACTGCTTAAGCGCCGCGCGGCCGCTGTTCACGCCCAGGGACCTGATGGATGCCGCCGCGTTCTTCATGCAGGCGGAGCAGTTCGGCTTGGGGAGGACCAGCTTTATGCGTCGCTGGACGAAGCCTCTTCGGAGGAATGCCCGCAGCTTCTCCGGGAAGGGCAGCAATTGATGGAAGGCTGCCTCAGCGTGCCCAGGAGCCGCCTGGAATCAGGCGGGCTGCCCTATCCTGAGGTCCTGGAGAGCATCGATACCCTGAAAAACCGCCTCGGCGCGCTTTACACTACATGATCGGAGCCCGCGCATGATTATTCTTTCCCTGCAGCACATACAAAAATCCTTTGGCGCAAACGCTGTGCTCAAGGATGCTTCGCTTACCCTGCAGCCCGGCCAGCGGCTGGGCCTGGTCGGCGTCAACGGATGTGGCAAAACCACGCTGATGCGCATCATCGCCGGGCTGGAAACATACGACGCGGGCACGCTGAGCATCAGCCGCGGGCTGAAACTGGGATACCTGGCCCAGCAGGGAATGATCACCGAGGGGCTTACCGTATATGAGGAGCTGGAGGCGGTGTTCGCTCCCCTTCAGGAGATGGAAGCGAAAATGCGGGAGCTGGAAGCCCGCATGGCCGATACCCATCAGCCGGAGGAGCTTCACAGGCTGGGGAGTGAGTATGCCGCGCTGACCGACGATTTTGAGCGGCAGGATGGCTATGCCTGGCAAAGTGCCATCCAGGGCGTACTGGCGGGGCTCGGTTTCACCAAGGCCCAGCAAGGGCAGCTTTCCACGATGCTGAGCGGCGGCGAGCGTACCAGGCTGTGCCTGGCCCGGATGCTGCTGCAAAAGCCGGACCTGCTGCTATTGGACGAGCCCACCAACCATCTGGACCTGCAGGCTTTGAACTGGCTGGAGAACTATCTTTCCCAGTACAGGGGAACGGTGCTGATCATCTCCCATGACCGCTACTTTCTGGACCACGTGTGCGATTGCATGGCGGAATTGCTGCTGGGCACGGTGGAGCAGTACGATGGGAATTATACCCGCTATATGGAGCAGCGAACCGAACGTTTTGAAAGCAGGCAAAAAGCCTTCGACCTGCAGCAAAAGGAGATTGGCAGGCAGGAAGCCATCATTGCCCGCTTCCGCAGCTGCAACCGGGAAAAATCCATCCGCGCCGCCGAAAGCCGGGAAAAGCGGCTTGCCAAGATGGAGCGGCTGCAAAGGCCCGAGGAAGAGAACCAGGTGCGCTTTTCCTTTGCCGTGCGCCGCCGCACCGGGGACGATGTGCTGATGGTGAAGGACCTGAAAAAGAGCTTTGGCGAACGGACGCTGTTTGAACATCTGAACCTGCACCTGCGCTTAGGCGACCGGGTGGCGCTCATCGGGCCCAACGGCGCGGGCAAATCCACCCTGTTCCGCTGCCTGACGGGGGACATTCCATCCGACGAGGGCACGGTGCGGCTGGGCGCCAACGTGGACCTGGGGTATTATGACCAGCATCAGTCGTCGCTGCATCCCGAAAAATCGGTGCTGGACGAGGTGTGGGATGATTTCCGCCGCTTGGAGCAGTACGAGGTGCGGGGCGCGCTGGGGCTGTTCCTGTTCACGGGCGACGATGTGTTCATGCCCATATCCACCCTTTCCGGCGGCGAAAAGGGCCGTGTGGCGCTGACAAAGCTGATGCTGAAAAAGGACAATCTCCTGTTGATGGACGAGCCTACCAACCACCTGGACATGGACAGCCGTGAGGTGCTGGAGCAGGCGCTTTCCGATTATCCGGGTACCATCCTGGCCATTTCCCACGACCGGTACTTCATCAACCGCTTTGCCAACAGGGTGGCGGTTTTGGGCCCGGAGGGCCTCCTGGAATATGCCGGCAACTATGATGATTACCTGCTCAAATCCCAGCGGGGGGACGCGCCGGAAATGGATGCCCCCCAAAGGACGCGCACCGAGATGGAGAAAGAAAAAAAGCGCACCCGCCAGGAGAAGGAGCGCGTAAAGGAGGCCCAGGAGCTTGCCCAGGCCAAGGAGAAAGAAATCGCGGACCTGGAGCAATCCATGGCTGACCTGGAAACGCTGATGGCGCTGCCCGAAACATATCAGGACCCGGACAAGGCGGCCCAGGCCGCCAGGGAATATCAAAAGGCGCAGGATAAGGTGGCCGCCCTGTATGATGAATGGGAGCAAGCCGACCGGGCGCTGAAGGAACTGACCGACACCCTGGACGCAAATGGTTAAGGAGGAATCGCTTATGAAGGAAATCACGTTTTTTATGATGGATGTATGCCCCTATTGCATCAAGGCGCAAAAATGGCTGGACGAACTGATGGCCGAGCATCCGGAGTACAAGAAGATCCCCATGAAGGTCATCGACGAGCGCAAGCAGCCCGATATCGCCAACAAGTATGACTATTATCTCGTGCCTACCTTCTATGTGGATGGCGAAAAGCTGCATGAAGGCGTGGCCACCAAGGAAAAGATCGAGGCTGTCCTGAAGCGGGCGATGGAGGGATAAGGAACAGATGCCCGTTCCGGCTTTGCCGGAGCGGGCGTTTTGTATTTTTGGCTGTGTGATAACGGGCACACAGAAAGTGTACGCCTTTCCCAGACTATGCCGGAAGGAGCATATTTTGCTTCCCGGCGGCGCTTGCAATCCCTCGCCGCATCATAGTACAATGGCAGCGAACAAAAAGAAACATCATTTTAACAAGAGAAATGGAATAGGCCTATGAATATATTTCGCAGCCGGGGCGGGATCCAGCGCCTGTTTATTGTTTTGAACGTACTCGTATTCCTGGCGCTGCTGTTTGTGGAACAGGTATTCTTATGGAATTACCGTGAAACGATTGCGGAGAGCATGAGGACGCTGACCAGAGCCGGCGCGGACCAGATATTCAATGACATCAACCGGATGTGGTACGAGCTGAACCTGATATCCGGCACGCTCTCCCGCAGCGAGGCGATGAATGCCTACGTGCGGTCGGAAACCCGGGACAATCAGGTGTTCCAGGCGCTGCGCTCCGCCGTGCGCCTGACGCAGTTGGCGGCTGAAAACATTGATTCCATCATCGTAACGGATTTCAAGGATACGCGGCTGTTTGCCTACGGCGCGGCGGACAGCCAGGTGCTGCAAAGCGCGAAACGGGCAATCGACAACGGCCTGATAGTCAAAAACCCCGTTCATCTGCAAAGCGGCGAAGGGGGAAACGGGCTGACCTATTGCATCAACTGCACGGACAGCGCCGCCGACGGAAGCACATTGTATACCATCATCGTATATAACCTGCAGCAGATGCGGGATTCCTTCAAGGCGGTGGGCAGCGATTACGGGATCGATATGGTGCTGCTTGACGGCAGGAACAATCCGATCATTGAAAGCCTGTCCCTGGACGAGGCGCAGCGGGCCGGTGTAATGGCCGTGATCCGGTCGGGAACGCTGCCGGACGACGGGCTGTTTGCGCAGACCCGCAGCTTTTCGCTGCTGCGCTGGCACCTGATGGCGTTTGTGCACGATTCCACGCTGTCCGGGCGCATGGCGACGGTCACACGGTTCGCATGGGTGATGAGCGTTTTTATGTTCCTGATCCTGTGCGCTTTTATCGTTATGCTCCGCAGGCATATCAATGCGCCCATACGGCAGATCCTGGATTTTATGCGCTCCCAGGCCCAGCATTCCCCGCAGGGCCATCTGGAGCTGAGGAACAAAAACGAGCTGAGCTACATCGCCGAGGGATTGAACGAGATGCTGGATCAGCAGCGCCTGATGACCCGGGAAAACCTGCGCAGCAAGGACCGGATATACCGGACGGAGCTGGCCCAGAAGCAATCGGAAATCGCTGCGCTAACCCATCAAGTCAATCCCCATTTTCTGTACAATACGCTGGACTGCATGCGCGGCATGGCATCCGCGGGCGGCATGGGCGACCTGGAGGAGATCATTTCGGCCATGGCCTATATTTTCCGCTACGCGACGCGGGCCAGGCCCTATGTGAGCATAGAGGAGGAAATGCAGAGCATTGCCCGCTATATGACCATCGTGCGCATCCGCCACGGCGGAAGAATCGAGGCCGTTTTGGATGTGGAGGATTCCGCCGGGGAGCTTCGCATCCCCAAAATGCTTTTGCAGCCCATTGTGGAAAACGCCGTGCTGCACGGGCTGGAAGCGGTAAGCAGAAAGGGCCTGCTTCAGATCACCGTCCGGCGGGAGGAAGGCTATCTGCGCCTTACGGTGCGCGACAATGGCCTGGGCATAGACGAGGCCGGGCTTTCCAGGCTGCGCAGCGGGCTGTACGGATCCTGCGACGACGCGAAGGAACGCTTTGACCATATCGGCCTGGCCAACATCCACCGGAGGATCCGGCTTTTGTATGGCGAGGAATGCGGGCTGACGGTGGAATCGCAAGAAGGCATGGGCACGGAGGTAACCATACGGATCCTGGCCGCGCCTCCGGCCCAGCCGCCCCGCAGCGAAGGGGAGGCTGTATGAATACGGTTTTTTTGATCGATGATGAACCCTGGGCGCTGGAAAGCTTGTTCCATGTCTTCCGTTGGGAGGAAAATGGTTTTCAGGTAACGGGGCGGTATACGGACCCGGCGGAGGGATGGGATGCCATCATCCGGGATATGCCGGATGTGGTATTCATCGATATCCGCATGCCCGGGATGAGCGGGCTGGAAATGGCCGCGAAGGCACAAAGCCTGCGCCATCCGCCGCTGTTTGTGGTCGTGAGCGGATACGACCTTTTCCAGTATGCGCAGCAGGCGCTGCGCCTGGGCGTATTCGACTACTGCATCAAGCCTGTGGAGCGGAATGCGGCACAGGAACTGCTGGAAAAGCTGAGCGGCAGGCTCAATGACCGGGCCATGATGCAAAGCGCGGCGCTGCTGGAAGAAATTCAAAACGGCATGTCCAGCGAATACCTGTTCAGGCAAAGCGGGCTTCCGGCCACGGGGAAACATTGGCTTGTCGCCGTTGTGCGCTACGCGGACGAGCAGGCAGCCCCCCATGTGCTCCATGCTTTGGCAGGCCTGAACTTCATGCAGGCCCGGTTGGGCATAACCAAGATGATATTCATTTTCAACGGCGACGAATCCATTGGGGATACGGTGAAGCGTTCCCTGGAGGAGCTGCGCGGCTATCCCAGGCTCTTTGCCGGTCTCAGCCGCGTAAGCTGCCATGCGCACCATTTGTCCCGGCGTGTGTACGAGGCGCAGAGCTGCGCCTATACGGAGTTCGTCAACCCACAAAAGAGGCTGGTGGTCTACCACGCCCTGGAAAGCGCCGCGGCCGAAAGCTGCATACGGGATATGCTGGATGCCATCGCCGGCAGGGATGGGAAAGCCTGGGCCCAGCGGTTGGAGGACCTTCCCCGCCTGCTTGCCGATGAGCAGGTGCAGATGCACAGCATCTGCCGCATGTGGAACAGGCTG
>JAEWWY010000010.1 GCA_023458835.1 Bacillota bacterium | reverse complement strand
TTTCTTAACCTGAAAACCGGGCGCTTCCCCTAAAGGCAGAAATCCATTCCTTTCCAGGCCCAGATCCACGAAGGCCGCATCCATCCCCGGGACGATACGTTCCACCCGGCCTTTGAAAATAGCACTGGCCAGGGAGGAGGATTTTTCACGCTCATAGGCGTAATATTCGCAAACCTCGCCGTCTTCCAGCAATGCGGTATGGCAGCGGTTTTTCTCTTCGAAGAGTATGATCTCGCGCATGTATGTTCCTTTCACAAGCTTTCCAGGGGCATAAGTCCCCCATCCGGTCCCTTTCCCCAAAGGCATATCCGCATCAGGGAATAGGCCGGAGATGCCACGGCGCAGAACGATGAAAGCGCGTTCAGAAGCATATCAGGTTTGCAGGTAGCTTCCTCCCGCAGCGCCAGCGTAGCGCAAAGCACATGGCTGCCGTCTGATTTGTGAGCGGTCAGCTCATAGATCATCGGCCTTATGTCGCAAGGCTTTTCGCCGCTTTTTGTTTTGCGCATGGCAGGGATTTCGTTTCTTTTGAGAAAATCGGGAATGGCCTCATTTAGGGCGTCCCCTGCCGTGCCTTCGATTTTTATCTCGTAGGACGCCGCATACAGCCGCGACATGGGTGCGGGATACGCATCAGCCACAGCTCTCGCCTTTACAGCCTTCAAAGCGGGAGGCAGCGCATCATTCAAACTGGAAAGAAACGCTTCCTCGGGCACTTCCGTAGAAAGGGCCACATCCATGATCTCCCGCAGGCCGGATGCCCCTACGGACAGGGGAGCCGCAAAATTGACTACCATGTGAGGATTGAACCCCTGACTGTAAGCTACCGGTAGGCCGGTGCGGCGCAATACGCGCTGCATGGAACGCATCAGGTCCAAATGGCCGATATGGCGCAAGGATGCGCCTTTTTCGAACACCACCAGCATCCTCATACCCTGCACACCCCTTCAAAGCGCGTAAGGCCGCAGCCGTGGCAGCCCAATCTGCAATCGGAAGTGGTTTGCGCCTGTATGGATTTTTCATTTTCATGCCATAGGAAGGCTTTTGTGACGCCAACATCAATGAAATCCCAGGGCAAAAGCTCCTCCTTGGTACGCTCCCGGTTGGCATAGAATGCGGGATCGATGCCGCAATTTTCAAATGCCTTGACCCATAGATCAAAATGGAATTGTTCTGTCCATCCGTCCAGGATGCATCCCAGGCGCCATGCCTCATACAGTACATCCGACAGCTTCCTGTCGCCCCTGGCAAAGCATGCCTCCATAAAGCTCACCTCCGGATCATGCCAGTTGAAGGTGACGCCACGGATGCTGAGCACCTTGCGAAGATAGGCCTGCTTTTCCTTGATCTGCTGTAGAGTATCCTGTGCGGCCCACTGGAAAGGCGTGAAGGGCTTGGGCACAAAGCTGGAAGCGCTGCAGGTCACGTTCAGCCCCTTGGCCCGCTTTTCCCTGGGCAGCGCAAAATAGGCGCTGACCGCGCTTTGGGCAAGCTCGCCAATACCGTTCAAGTCTTCATTCGTTTCCGTAGGCAGGCCGATCATGAAATAGAGCTTGATGGTACTCCAGCCGCCCTCAAAGGCATCGGAGACGGTACGAAGCAGATCCTCCCTGGTCACGCCCTTGTTGATCACATCACGCAACCGCTGGGTGCCGGCCTCCGGCGCGAAGGTCAGGCTGGACTTGCGCACCTTTTGGGTTTCCGCAAGCGATTCCTTGACTACGCTGTCGATGCGCAGTGAAGGCAGGGAGATGGAAACTCTCCTGTCCGCAAACCGCTGCATCAGTTCTTTGGCCAGCTCCGGCAGGCAGGAATAGTCGCCGCTGGACAGGCTGGACAGGGAAATCTCTTCATACCCTGTGCTGTTTTCCAGTTCTTCGGCCAGAGTCAGAAGCTTTTCCAGGCTGCGCTCCCTGACCGGGCGGTAAAGCATGCCCGCCTGGCAGAAGCGGCAGCCCCTGGTGCAGCCGCGCATGATCTCCAGCATGATCCTGTCATGGACGATTTCCGTATACGGCACCGGAATGCTTTCCGGATAAAATGCGCTGTCCAGATCCAGCACCACGCGCTTTTGAACTACATCCGGCGCTTCTTTACAGTTGGGGGCAAAGGAAGCAACCGTGCCATCCTGATTCCAGGAGACATCGTATAGCGCGGGAACGTATACGCCTGGAATCTGCGCCAGCTTTTTCAATAAGTCAAGGCGGCCGGTGCCGCTCTTTTTCGTGTCCCGGACTGTTTGAAGCACGTCCAGCGTGGCCTCTTCCCCGTCCCCCAGGACGAATGCATCGACAAAGGCATGCAGCGGTTCGGGGTTGAAGGCGCATGGACCTCCGGCAATCACCAGCGGGTCGGTCATTCCCCTTTCCCGGGAGAAAACAGGCACGCGCCCGAGTGAAAGCATTTCCAGAATGTTCGTATAGCTCATCTCATACTGGAGCGTGAAACCGATGATATCAAATTTATTCAGCTCAGTCCTCGTTTCCAGAGAAAACAGGGGCACGCTGCTTTCTTTCATCAGGGCAAGCATATCCACCCAGGGCATGCATACGCGCTCGCAAAGGGCGTATGGCTGGCTATTGATGAGCGCATAGAGTATCTTCATGCCAAGATGGGACATGGCTACTTCATACGTATCAGGAAAGCAAAAGGCGAACGTCACATCGGCGTCGGCCCAGGGCTTGAGCACGGAATTCATCTCGCCGCCCGTATAGCGGGCAGGCTTTTGCACCTTATCCAAAAGTGCTTCGATTTGTCGTTGCAAAAGGGTTCCTCCTATAAAATAGTCCAAACTAAACTTTATCATGAAGCCGCCCGGCGGTCAACTGGTATCGGCAAATACATAAAAAAAGCCTCCCATCCGGCGGGAGGCGATGACATAAAAGTTTTCAGCCTTCGGAAGTATCCTTTTTTAGCGGCTTCTTCCAGCCAATGGTGATACCCACGCGCATATCGGCGGCACGCCAGGTGACATTGTGGAATCCGACGGCATCCAGCGTGGCCAGCATTTCATGCTTGCCGTACAAGACGGGGGATTGGGAATCCTCTTCCCAATGGCCCGAAAAGCGATTGTACAATTGCCGAAGCGGCGCGGGATACCAGGCAGTGGCCAGCAGAAACTGCCCGCCGGGCTTCAATACCCTCAGCGCTTCCTTCAATACCTTGCCGGGATCTTCCATGGCATAAAAGGGAAGACCGCACATAACCACGTCAAAAGAGTTTCCCTTCCAGGGGATATCCTCCGGCTGAGCATACAGGATATCAGCCTCCGGAAGCATGGACCGCACGGAACGATACTGCTCCACAGAGGATGCAATACCACATAGGCTGCACTCCATCTGCTGGCTGATCATGCGCAGCAAAACGCCATTTCCACAAGCCATATCCAATACTTTATCACCGGCATCGATGGCGGCCCATTGTGCCAATGCATGCGTGGTGGGGGTCATTCTCCCCTTGGCCGCCGCAGCCGGCTTCGGCAGCGTGGCATGATTTTCTGCTTTTGAAAGCATTTGTGTGCCTCCTTGGGAGTGTATACCCTTATTTCATACACCCGTAGCCATTATAGCACACTTTAGAAAAGAACGCACGCATTTTGTAATAAAAATTTAACTTTTACACCTCTACACTAGAATACCATTTTTCCGCCCGCCTCAGGAGAAAAGCATGAGAAGCGGCCGCCAGCACGGCCAGCACGATTGTCAGCATGATGGCCAGAAGTGACAAAGACAAACCCGCCTGATACAAAATCCATACCAAAACCCCCAGCACGCCCGCAGCCGCCACACCCAGAAACATGGAAAGCAGCGCCATGGCATTCTGCTTGATGGCTTCCGTTTCATTGCGCCAGTTGAGCTTGGGATGGCTTGCGTCCAGCGCAAGGCTCATGCCATTGACGGCATATCCAAAAAGCAGTCCCAACACAAAAGCTGCCAGGATGTACATGATCTGGGAAGGCATGAGAACAGCGAGTGTGACGGCTGTCGTCACGCAGGTGAACAAGTTGATGGAGAAGCCAAAAAGCTGTTTTGCCAACAATTGCGTAGCATATGGGACAGGGATCATTCTGCTGAAGGACATCCGCTTCCCTTCCCGGGAGACGGCGGTAGCCCCGGCCATATTGATGGTGCTTACGGCTGCCATGGCCGCCGCGGCAAAGAGCGTGATCTTGACCCCGTCTGCAGCGCGCAAAAGCATGCCAAGAAGCGCTGAAAGCTCATCGCTTCCCTCCATGCCCACGAACAACGCCACCATCATAATAGGCAGCATCACAATGCCCATAAGCCCGTTGAGGGCATAGGCCGGTACGCGCAAAATCTCCTTCCATTCCCGAAAGAACATGGCCTTCAGGGGAGAACGGTGCATAGCAAAATCCCGCGTATTCAGCTTGCGGCGCTTTGTGCTTTGGAAGGCTTCGTTTTGCAAGATAGATAACTGCAAGTATCTGTTGCCGCCGATCAGGATAGGCAGCAGCACCGCTACGCCGGAAGCAGCCACAAAAAGCAAGAGATACGGAAGGCTCCATTCCCCCTGCCCCGCGATGCCGGCCGTGGCCCAAAGCACAGGCGGCAGACCGCCAAGAATACCCTCCAGCAGAACGCGGTTATCGGTGAGCATGCGCATGAAAAAATCGGCCCCCGCATTCTCGGGGATCCGGCTGTAAAATTGCATCTGCAGCGGGATAACCAGCGCGACGAGCACAAAACCGCCGATGACCATCCATCTGTCCCTGTGACGGAAAAGATTTGAAATGCGAACCAACAGCGAAGATAAAAGCGTAGCCACCGCCAGAGGCAAGCAGGGAATCAGCGGCGTAACAATCGCCGCTTTTATATAAAACAGCACGCTTTGACCTGTACGGATGCCATACAGCACGCACACAGGCAGAAAGATCAGCGCCGTCAGCGCCATTTCGCCAAGAAGCACCACCGCCAGCCGGGCGGCCATCACCGTACGCGAAGAAACCGGCAGTCCGGCTAAAAAGGCGCTGTCCTTGCTGAAATACAGCACGCTGGTCACATGAAAAAAACCAACCAGCAGCGTCAGCGCCATGCAGATCATGACGACCATGGACAAAAGCAGATCCGGTATCTTCATCTGCATCAGGCCTGAAAGAATGCCGTCTGCCAGCAAAAGAACCATACTGAGCATGGAGGCAATCAGCACAAGGAAAATCAAACCCGTCAAAAGCGGCTTCCAGTTCCTTGACTCCTTGGAGCGGCCGGGCAGCCACTGATTGGGCTTCAAAGCGGATAGGCGCAGATACAACTGCATCCGCAAAAGAACAAGAAATGAACTCATTCCTTTTCCTCCCTCGCCGTTTCCCTCACCATCTCAAGGAATACCTCCTCCAGCGAGGCACCGTGCTCTCCTAAGCGCAAGCTTTCCAGCGTACCTACTGCCAGCAGCTTTCCCTTTAAAATGATCGCGATGCGGTCACACAGCTTTTCAGCCACATCCAGCACATGGGTCGAAAAGAACACTGTGTTCCCGGCGTCGCAATGAGTACGCATTTCCTCCTTCAGCAAATGGACGGCCATGGGATCCAGGCCCGTCATGGGCTCGTCCAGCACCCACAGGGGAGGCTTATGGATCAGCGCGCCAATGATGGTAAGCTTCTGCTTCATGCCCCTGGAATAGCTTCGTATCTGCTGCCCCGCCGCGTCTTCCAGTTGGAACAAAGAGAGGTACTTTTCCAGGTGCGCTTTTCGCTGGGAGCTGTCCACCTGGTAGATATCCGCCAGAAACTGCAGGTACTCCAGGCCTGTCAGCCGCTCGTATGTTTCCTGATTGTCGGGCACAAAACCGATCAGCCGCTTGGCCTCCAAAGGGTCTTGCGCCATCTCATAACCACCGATGCGGATGCTGCCCGAATCGGGAGTCAATATGCCGGTCAAAAGCCGGATGGTGGTTGTCTTGCCTGCTCCGTTGGGGCCTATGAATCCAAATATCTCACCCTTTTTCACATGCAGGGACAGATTATCCAGCGCCTTTACCTTGCTCCTTGCGTACTGCTTGGATACCTGGTCAAATTGAAACATATGTGCCCTCCCTTTCCCCGGCAACATTGTAGCGCATTTCCATGAAAAGGCAAGAGATGAATATCAAGTTGTCGCTTCCTCCGCCCGGATTGACAAATGATTAACAGCCCATTGGGCATGCTCCGCAACAGCCGGGGATGGGTGTTTGCAAAGCTCGTTCAACCTGGGAAGATAACCCATATCCCCGCTGTTGCCTGCCGCGATGCAGGCCTGGGCCAGAACGCGGTTGGCGACGGCCATATTCCTGCCGATTTTTTCAGACAGGCGGTCCATGGCGGGATCATCTTCTTTTAGCAGATCATGAAGGGGGAAGCATTCCCCTGTCCCTTTCGTCTCCTGCAGATGATCATTGTACGGGCAAACCTGCTGGCAGATTTCGCAGCCTACAAGACGGTTCCCCATAAGCGTTCTTAAGCGCTCCGGCATTGGCGTGCTTCGCAGCATGTGCTGGCGCAGGCATCTATCCCGGTAAAAACCTTCTTCTGTCAGGGCATTTGCGGGGCAGGCGTGAAAGCACCTTCTGCATGAAGCGCACATATCCCTTTTTTCTGCTTGGAGCCAAAGAATCTTTTTATCCATAGGGAATTGTGCATCAAGGCCAATCACCTGCATATGAAAGCGGGAGCCGAATTCCTTATGGTAATGCAGCGTGTTTCTGCCCTGGGAAAAATCCCTCAAATGGGATAGCAGGGGCTTGAGCCGCACCTCATTGCACAGCCTGGCGCTTTCTCCTTCCTGCTTCAGCCTGTGCACCATTTCCTTTGCTTTCAGGTATGCGTCCTGCGCGGCAAAATAGTAGGTGCTGATGCGGGCGCAGCCGGGAGGAGCCTCCCCCCAGGAATCATAAGGGTATAGCAACAGAAGAAGGGTCAAGATCCCTTCCGGTGCATCCGGGGCCAAGGAAGCGGCCAGAATATAGGATGCGGCAAAATGAAAATCCCTGGCAAGGGGCTCAATATCTATATGCGGCATAGTGTATCCCTCATTTCACCAGTTTCACTATACCATGCCTGCATTCATGGAGGCAAGAAAAAAGAAAAGACTGCCTTCATGACAAAAGCAATCTTTTCCCGAATACTGGATCAGACATCCCGCGCGGCGATCATATCCTTGACCTTCATCAGGCGGGTCAGTGCTCCGCGTTCGTTTTCGTCCAGCTTCATGGTAATGAAGCGAATGGTTTCAATGAACTGGGGGATCATCACATATTCCAGGGCGTTTACACGGCGGCGGGTCTTTTCGATTTCATCGGCCAGAAGATCGCATGTCTTTTCGATTTCGGCCAGGCGCAGTAGCTTTGGCAGAACCTGCGCCATGGTGGCGATGGCTCCGTCCAACTGGGCGGAGGTTTCCGCCAGGCCGTAGGGCAGCACTGTTTCCGAAAGCGACGCTTCATCCACAGTAATGGTGGGCACCCTTACCGACAGTATATTCTTTTGCCCAATAGTCACTTTTGCCTGCCGGGCCGGATATAAAACGGCTTCCTCCAGCGCATTGGGGTCCATCACCGCCCTGGCCATGGCGAAATTGCGCAGCGCGCCGCTCAGTTCTTGCTCCACTTCCCGGCGCAGCGCATCATTTTCCCGGATGATGGCAATGAACTGGCGCACCATTTCATCCCGCTTGTCTTTTAAAAGCTTGTGGCCGCGTTTGGCTGTAACAAGCCGCCTTTTGATGCGGGTCAACTCCATGCGCGTGGGGCTTAAGCGAAGGGTGGACGCCATTACGCTTCCTCCTCCTGGGTATTTAAAAGGAATTCATCCAGCATATCGTCCCGGATGCGCTTGAGCTCGGCCCTGGGAAGCATGGCAAGCAGCTTCCAGCCCAACTGCAGCGTCTCTTCAATGGGCCGGTTGGTATCGTAGCCCTGGGATACATATTCCCGTTCGAAGGCATCGGCAAAGGCGGCATACTTCTTGTCGATGTCGGTGAGAGCCGCATCCCCCAGGATCACCGCCAATTCCTTGGCATCCTTGCCGCGGGAATAGGCGGCAAAGAGCTGGTTCATGGTGGCGGCATGATCCTTGCGGGTTTTGCCCTCCCCAATGCCTTTGTCTTTCAAACGGGACAGGGAAGGCATGACGTCAATGGGCGGCTGCACACCTTTTCTGTGCAATTCCCTGCTCAGGATGATTTGACCCTCGGTGATGTAGCCCGTCAGGTCGGGAATGGGATGGGTCTTGTCATCCTCCGGCATGGACAGGATGGGAATCTGCGTGATGGAGCCTTCCTTCCCTATGACGCGGCCGGCCCGCTCATACATGGTGGCAAGGTCCGTATACAGGTAACCCGGGTAGCCGCGGCGGCCCGGCACTTCCTTGCGGGCGGCGGATACTTCGCGCAAGGCCTCGGCATAGTTGGTGATATCGGTAAGGATGACCAGTACGTGCATGCCCTTTTCATAGGCCAGGTACTCCGCGGCGGTAAGCGCCATGCGCGGCGTGGCGATGCGCTCAATGGCCGGATCGTTGGCCAGGTTCATGAACAGCACGGCACGCTCAATGGCCCCGGTGCGCCGGAAATCGCTGATGAAGTAATCGGCTTCTTCAAAAGTGATGCCGATGGCCCCGAACACCACGGCAAACTTGCTGTCGGTGCCCAGCACCCTGGCCTGGCGGGCAATTTGCGTAGCCAGTTGGGCATGAGGCAAGCCGCTGCCGGAGAACACCGGCAGCTTCTGGCCGCGAACCAGGGTATTCAGGCCGTCGATGGCAGAAATGCCCGTTTGGATGAATTCACTGGGATAGTCGCGGGCAGCGGGATTCAGCGGCTCGCCATTGATGTCCATCCGCTTTTCAGGGATCAGGGCGGGCCCGCCATCCCTGGGAGTACCCATGCCGCTGAACACACGGCCCAGCATATCCATGGAAACAGAAAGCTCAATGCTGCGGCCCAGGAAGCGTGCGGTGCTGTTGTCGATGCGCAGGCCGTTGCTGCTTTCAAAAAGCTGCACCAGCGCCTTGTCGCCGTTTACCTCCAGCACACGGCCGCTTCGGATTTCGCCGCTTGCCTGCTGAATTTCCACCAGCTCATTGTAGGTGACGCCAGACACGTGCTCCACCAGCATCAGCGGGCCTACGACTTCCTTGATGGTGCGATATTCCTTCAGCATACCTTATAGCCCTCCTTGGTCCATCAGCGCGGCCATCTGGCTGCTGAGCTCGGCTTCGATTTGGTCAAACTGCCTGAGTTCCGATTCGGGAATATACTTGGCCCGGCCGATGCGCTCCCTGACGGAGAGGCCGATGATCTGCGATAGATTGGCCCCGGAATCCAGCGCCGCGCGGCCCTTTTTGCCAAACTCCAGTATCAGGCGCAGCATGCGGAACTGCTTGTCCAAAGAGGTATACGTATCCACCTCGTCAAAGGCGTTTTGATGCAGGTAGTCTTCACGGATGGAACGGGCCACCTCCATGGTAAGGCGGTCCTTCCAGCTCAAAGCATCAATACCCACCAGGCGGACGATTTCATCCAGCTCCGCTTCCTCCTGCAATACGAGCATGGCGCTGCCGCGAAGCTCATTCCACTCGGGAGAGACGCTGTCAGAGAACCAGGAACTCAGCCTGTCAATGTACAGGGAATAACTAAGCAGCCAATCGATGGCCGGAAAATGACGCTTGTAGGCCAACTGGGCGCTCAGGCCCCAGAATACCTTTACGATGCGCAGCGTGGCCTGGGAAACGGGCTCGGAGATATCGCCGCCGGGGGGCGATACGGCGCCGATGGCCGTAATGGTGCCCGTCCGGCCGTCACTGCCCAGGCAGCGCACAAAGCCGGCCCGCTCATAAAACTCCGCGATGCGGGAGGACAGATAAGCGGGATAGCCTTCCTCGCCGGGCATTTCTTCCAGGCGGCCGCTCATTTCGCGCAACGCTTCGGCCCAGCGGCTGGTGGAATCAGCCATGATAGCCACCTTGTAGCCCATGTCCCTATAGTACTCGGCGATGGTGATGCCGGTATAAATGGAAGCCTCGCGGGCCGCCACGGGCATGTCGGAGGTATTGGCAATCAAAACCGTACGCTTCATCAGCGACTCCCCAGTGCGGGGATCGTGCAGCTCCGGGAATTCCATCAGCACGTCGGTCATTTCGTTGCCGCGCTCGCCGCAACCCACGTATACAATGATATCAGCATCGGCCCACTTGGCCAACTGATGCTGCACCACCGTTTTGCCGGAGCCAAAAGGGCCCGGCACAGCGGCCACGCCGCCGGAGGCAATCGGGAAGAGCGTATCGATAACGCGCTGCCCGGTGACCA
>JAEWWY010000009.1 GCA_023458835.1 Bacillota bacterium | reverse complement strand
GGGTGAAGCTGTAGTTGCCCCGGCACTTGATTTGCGAAAGGCCGCCGCTGTATAGAAGCTCCCCGTTTTCGTCAAGCACGGCAACGGATCCCTTTTCTTCATTCCCCTTGCTCTTGTGTATGCCTTCGACGCTGCCTGATTCCGTATTCAGGAACATGGCCGGAATATTGGCGGATTGCATCACCTTTAAGGTATATTTATCCTTGCCGGAAGCAAGGGTGATCTTGCTCCCAGGCGTCAAAAAATCCGCCGCATCGCCGCTTTGCACCTTTTTCTGGCCGGCGGTGAGCGTATCCGCCCCGGTAAACCATATTTGCAGATCACCCGGATTCACACCCGCGGGCAGGAAGAGAAAATACGTTTTTTCTTTGCTGCCGTACCACCAGCGGATGACATCCAGGGGCATTTTCCCATTGCCGGGCTGCACAGCCTCCTGCGGCAGGGAGAAGGTTACCCACAGATCGCTGATTTTTTCCGCCAGCGCGCCTGCCGGCAAGAAAACAAGCAGCAGTGCAAGCAGCGCCCAATTTTTGCAGAAGATACCCCGTCCTGGCATTGCAATCCCCGCCTTTTTAAAAGATCACTTTTGTACCCAATTTTCATTCAGATAAGCCATTCGCCCGCCAAGAAAATTTTTCAGATAGGCAATATTCTCCGGGTAATCCTTCCCTGTTTTCGCTCCGCTCTTGGAGGGGTTGTTAAGGCGCCAGCGGGAAAAGTTCATGGCGGCTGAGCCTTCCATTTCCGCGGCGTACTCGTCCAGGGAGAAAAGCATCCCCGCAGGATCTTTGTTAATCCCCAGCAGCACCTGGATGGCCGGGACAAAGGATTCTTGATAGATTTGTACGACCCGCTCATAAAAGTCTTCGTGCCCATACAAGGCGGGAAGCCAGTAATACGTCATACCCCTGTCCCTGTTGGCGGAAAAGCCGGCGGGGAGCTTGAGGGATTTCGCCCGCTCATTTTCAAAGTTTCCAAAGGCGATATCGTAATCCCATGCCGGTCCGGCAAAAAACCGCGTATTTTGATTATCCGCCGGTTTATACAAAAAGAAACTTGTTCTGTTGGCATCGAAATTCTTGGATACTTCCTCCAGAATATATTTTTTCACCAGGGAGTCCATGTCCGCGAGCTCCGTATAGTGCTTTCCGCCGGCAGGATCGATGCCGTCCCTGGAAAAAATGGCGTTTTCAAAGGCTTGAATAATGGAACTGATATAGTCCGCCTGGGCCTTGGACACATATCCCGGCTCCTTGATCACCACGGGAAGGCCCTTTCTTGTTTTGAAGCCGCTGACCTCAGGCTCATAGCGGTGGGGTTTTTCCAACTCCAGCAAATAGCCCCCGGTGATATCCTCCGGATTGTTGGGAATTTGAAAGCCCTTGCTCCTGCCGGTAAACTGTTTATCCATGCCGTAGGGCCGGTATTTTTCCAGCGGCTTCTCGTTGGCCTCCTCGGTGGCCTTCTCCAGATTGGCGATATCGATCCGGGCATCGCCTATTTCCACTTTCTCGCATAACAGGTAGGCGCCCAGGTAATCGTTGTTGATATACAGGTCTACAGCCTGGCATTTTGATGTATAGTCCATCCCGACCGCCTGGGCCAGGGCGAAGGCGATTTTGTTGCGCAGGAGGGAATTGTCTTCATAGTTGGCCAAAAGGACCCATGTTCTTGCCTTGCCCATCCCATACAGGTCGGTGGATTCAGCAAGCTTGATCTGATAAGGCTTCTTGGGATAGGCAAACGTGGAATTCCCCCGGCCTTTTATCTGATCCAGCATCCCATGATAGGCTATGGCGCCGTCAGCGTTTAAGAGGATCATGCTTCCCGTTTCCTCATGATCCTTATCGGAGTGTATTTTACGAAGGCTGCCCGATTCTGTGGATATAAACATCGCGGGTACGTTTTTCGACTGCATCACCGAAAACGTATAACGGCTTCCCGCGTCGAGGATGATCTCCGTGCCCGGCTTCAAAAAATCGGCCTTGTCGCCGCTGCGGATGGTTTCCTCCCCTGCGCCGATGCTTTCCGCTTGCGATTTGAACCAGATCCGCATGCTGCTTACATCCGCGCCGGCGGGCAGAAAAAGATGATACTTCCTGGTTAAACTGCTGTACCACCAGCGGATGGAATCATCCGGCACATGCTCCGCGCCGCCGGAGGGCTGTTCATTTCCGTAAACCGCCCCGGTAACCCACAGGTCGGTAACCTTCGCGGCCCGGGCCGCCAAAGGAAACAACAGCGGCAATACCAGGATCAGCAGCAGCTTTGGAAAAATAGAAAAACGGCGTGGCATCCCTGTCATTTCACAACCTCCAAATCGGTGGAAGGGATGCCACCTATCCCTCGCCACACCCAAATATTGTACTATTTGGGCCGCCCAATCTCAAGCCCGCCGCCATGAGATTTACACTTGCAACTTTTCGCGCTTGAAACAGCCGCTTTTTCCCCCTTTACAAAACAGGCGGTTGTGATATACTGAAAGACAAATTCGGCAATGAAGGGGAACGCTTTCCCGGCGCGAAAGAGAGCCGCCCAGTCGGTGCAAGGGCGGATGCAGAAGGGAAGGCCGCTCGCTCCGGAGCCGCCTTCAGGCGGGCCGCGCCCGATACAGCGCATCAAGTGGCCGGATGACTAAATCCGGCAAGCAAAGTGGTACCGCGGAACGATGCGTTTCGTCTTTGTATGGAAAGGCGAAGCGCTTTTTTTGCGGAAAATAAGGAGGAGCAATTATGTTCAAGGCGCCCTATGATCCAGCCCGCATCGAAAAGAAATGGCAGGCAAGGTGGGAGGAGCAGAAGGCTTTCAGCGCGGAAGACGACCACTCAAAGCCCAAGTATTATTGCCTCATCGAATTTCCGTATCCCTCGGGCTCCGGGCTTCACGTAGGCCATCCCCGCTCCAATACCGCCCTGGACATCATTGCCCGCAAGCGGCGCATGGAGGGATACAATGTACTGTATCCCATCGGCTGGGACGCCTTCGGCCTGCCCACCGAAAATTACGCCATCAAAAACAAGGTCCATCCCAGAGCCGTCACCAACGATAACATCGACCGCTTCCGGGAGCAGCTCAAACGGCTGGGCTTCTCCTTTGACTACAGCCGGGAAGTGAACACCACCGATCCCAACTATTACAAGTGGACGCAGTGGATTTTCCTTAAGCTGTATGAGCACGGCTTGGCTTACAAGGCCGAAATGCCCATCAACTGGTGCGTAAGCTGCAAGTGCGGCCTGGCCAACGAGGAAGTGGTGGACGGCGTTTGCGAGCGCTGCGGCAGCGAAGTGGTGCGCCGGGTGAAAAAGCAATGGATGCTGGCCATCACCAAGTACGCCCAGAAGCTGCTGGACGGCCTGGAGACCGTGGACTTCATCGAAAAGGTGAAGGCCCAGCAGCGCAACTGGATCGGACGTTCCGAAGGCGCGGAGATCGATTTCGCCGTGGCCGGGCGCGATGAAAGGATCAAGGTGTATACCACCCGTCCGGATACGGTTTTCGGAGCCACCTATATGGTGCTGTCGCCGGAGCATCCGCTGCTGGAAGCCTGGAAGGGCAGCATCCGGAATTTCGATGAGCTGATGGACTACAAGGCCCAGGCAGCCAAAAAGTCCGACTTTGAGCGCACGGAAGTAGCCAAGGAAAAAACGGGCGTGCAGATAGAGGGCATCCGGGCCGTCAACCCCGCCACGGGCAGGGAGATCCCCATCTGGATCGCCGACTATGTGCTGATCACCTACGGCACCGGCGCCATCATGGCCGTGCCGGCCCACGATGCAAGAGACTGGGAGTTTGCCAAAAAATTCGGCCAGCCCATTGTGGAGGTGGTTTCCGGCGGCAACGTGCAGGAGGCGGCCTTTGATGATATCCAGGACGGGGTCATGGTCAACAGCGGCTTTTTGAACGGAATGAAGGTGGCGCAAGCCAAGAAGGCTATCATCGATCACCTGGAAAAGCAGGGCCTGGGCCAGCGCAAGGTCAACTTCAAGCTCCGGGACTGGGTGTTCAGCCGCCAGCGGTACTGGGGCGAGCCCATCCCCATGGTGCACTGCCCTCATTGCGGCATCGTGCCGGTGCCTGAATGTGACCTGCCGGTGCTGCTGCCCGACGTAAAGAATTATGAGCCTACCGACAGCGGAGAAAGCCCCCTGGCAGCCATGACGGATTGGGTGAATACCGCCTGCCCCGCCTGCGGCGCAAGCGCCCGGCGGGAGACGGACACCATGCCCCAGTGGGCCGGTTCCAGTTGGTACTTCCTGCGCTATACCGATCCCCGCGACAGCAAGGAAATGGCCGGCCTTGATGAAATGAAATACTGGCTGCCCATCGACTGGTACAACGGCGGCATGGAGCATACCACGCTGCACCTGCTCTACAGCAGGTTCTGGCATCTGTTTTTGCATGATATCGGCGTGGTTCCCTCCCCGGAGCCGTATCAAAAGCGCACCAGCCACGGCATGATCCTGGGCGCCAACGGGGAAAAGATGTCCAAATCCCGGGGCAACGTGATCAACCCTGACGAGATCGTGGATGAGCTGGGGGCTGACGCCTTCCGCCTGTATGAAATGTTCATGGGCGCCTTTGACCAGGCGATCCCATGGTCCACCAATGGCGCCCGGGGATGCCGCAGGTTCCTGGACCGGGTATGGCGGCTGCAGGAGATGCTGACGGAGGGGGAAGGCTATTCCTCCGATTTGAAGGCATCCATCCATGCCACGGTGAAAAAGGTGAGCGAAGACTATGAGAAGATGAAGTACAACACCGCCATCGCCGCCATGATGAGCCTTACGACCGCCATCTATCTCAAAAATCAGGTCACCAAGGGCGAACTGAAAACGCTGCTGCTGCTTTTAAGCCCGGTAGCCCCCCACATTTGCGAGGAAATGTGGGAAGCGCAAGGCTTCGGCGCACCCGTTCACCATCAGCCCTGGCCTGCCTATGACGAAAAGGAAATGATGCTGCGCGAGGTGGAGATCGCCATTCAGATCAACGGCAAGGTGCGCGGCCGCATCATGATTCCCGCGGACTTGACACGCGAGCAGGCGGAGGAAACGCTGCCCGGCCACCCTGATGTGCAAGCCCTGATGGGGGATAAAACCATCCGCAAGATCATTTTCGTGCCGGGCCGGCTGCTCAATATTGTGGCCAATTGATACCTTCCAGAATATTTCCAATAAGCGCCTCCTTTTCCGGGCATACTGCTTGGAAAAGGAGGCGTTTTTCATGGAGGACAAGCTAAAAAACCGCAAGAAGCTTAAGAAGGAAGAGCTGCTGGGCCGTATGATGCGGGACCCGGAAACCACCGACGTGCTTGGCAGCTACACAGGCACGCCCAGGGATGGAGGCGAGCCGGACCAGGACGCGGATGATTTATAGGGGCCCACAAGAAAGAAATCGGCAGCCCGCGGGATTTATACGTGGTATACAGTTGCTTTTCCGCAGGACGGCCCAGCTTTTTGTTGGGCTTCCTTGACAGGATAGTTATTGCATGATAACATGCTAATCGATTATCCGGGAGAGAGGAAGCATCTGTATGCCGAACATGAAACAGATCGCCCGTCTGGCGAAAGTATCCACCGCCACCGTCTCCCACGTGCTCAGCGGGAAAAAGCCCGTGAAGGAGGAGACGCGGCGCAGAGTGGAGGAAGCCATCCGCCAGACGGATTATACGCTCAACACCATCGCCAAGAGTCTTCGGATGAACAAAACGCAGACGATAGGCGTTCTGGCGGAGGATATCCGCGGCTTGCCGGTGCCGGAAATCGTAACGGGTATCAGCGAATACCTGGAAATGCGGGGCTATCAGCTTCTTCTGAATAACCTGCGCCTGCTGGAAAAGCTGTATAACCAGTATGACCATATCGCCATGTGCCAGGAGGAGATCAACCGGGGCATGAAGGTGCTGCTGGATACCCATGTGGATGGCATCATCTATGTGGCCATGCATGACAGGTCTTTGGACGGGGTGCTGATGCCGGTGGACAAGCCCCTGGTATATGCCTATGCCAAGGCGGGGGAGTCAAACGGATTATACGTGACTTATGACAACAGGCTAAGCGCGGCGGCCATCACCCGCTGCCTGATCGAAAAAGGCCACAAGCGCATCGCCGTTATCGCCGGGCACCGGGATTCAGATCCCAGCCGTCAGCGCCTGGACGGTTTTTTGGAGGCCATGGCGGAGGCAGGCCTTGCGGCAGCGCCGGAGTATATCCGCTGGGGCGATTGGGAATACCAAAGCGCCGCTGCGGAAACGGAGGCTCTGCTGTCCTTGCCGTTCAGGCCCACCGCCATCTTTGCCATGAACGATTTGATGGCTGCCGGCTGTTACCGGGCCATACGGCAGCGGGGGCTGGATATTCCTGGAGATGTATCTGTGGCCGGGTTTGACAATCGGGAAATTGCCGCCCACCTGTATCCGCCGCTCACCACAGTTTCCCTGCCCACCCGCCAAATAGGCTTCGAAAGCGCCAGAATGCTGCTTGCCCTGATGGAGGAGCCCAAGGCCGGGCAGGAAAGCCTGGTGCTTCCCTGCTCACTGTGCACGCGGGAATCGATCGGCCTTCGATAAGCAGAATTTTGTTTCAAGGCGCTGCCTTTAGGGTATCTTGTGGTCAGAGACATAAATACCACCCGGCGGGAAACCAACGGGAAATGAGGCATAAGGCAGGTTGATATTCATGGAAAAAACTTTTTGGAAGGCTTTGGAAAGCCGCCACAGCGTCTACGGCTTTGACAGTGAAAAGCCTGTTTCGCAAGAAAAAATCGTTGAGATAGCGGAGAAAGCACTGACGTTGGTGCCCTCGTCCTTCAATTGCCAGAGCACCCGCATCCTGGTGCTTTTCGGCGAGCATCACAAAAAGCTGTGGGATATCGTCATCGATGCGCTGCGCAAGGTGACGGACGATCAGCAGTTTGCAAAATCGAAGGAAAAGGTCCAGGGAGATTTCCAATCCGGCTACGGCACGGTGTTGTTCTTTGAGGATCAGGCGGTGGTCAAGGGGCTGCAGGATCAGTTTTCCCTGTACGCCGATAAGTTCCCCGTATGGTCGGAGCATACCGCCGCCATGCACCAGCTCACCGTATGGGTGGCCCTGGCTGATGCGGGGCTGGGCGCATCGCTGCAGCACTACCATCCGTTGATTGATGAGGCAGTGCGCAAGGAATGGCATGTGCCGGAGTCCTGGAAGCTTACGGCGCAGATGCCTTTTGGCAAGCCGCTTTCTTCGCCGGAAGGGAAGGACCATATGGCCATGAAGGATAGGCTCAAGGTGTTTTCCTGAAAAAGCCATGGCCCATCCCGATTGAATAGAAGGAGGCATCTTCATGCTGAAGCCGGAAGTCAAAAAGCTGCTGAATGAACAGGTCAACAAAGAATTTTTCTCCGCTTACCTGTACTTAAGCATCGCCAACTATTTTGCCCAGAAGAACCTGAACGGCTTTGAAAACTGGTTTTTGGTACAGGCGAGGGAGGAGCAGGATCATGCCATGCTCATCCGTCAGTATCTGATCAACGAAGGGGAGGAGACCGCCCTCACCGCCATTGACGCGCCTCAAAGCGATTTCGAGTCTTTCCGGGCGCCTCTTACCGCTTCCCTCAAGCACGAGCAGTTTGTGACTGAAAGCATTTACGCAATCTACGATCAGGCACAAAAAGCGGGCGATTACCGCACGATCAACTTCCTCAATTGGTTCGTGACCGAGCAGGGCGAGGAGGAGAAAAATGCGGATGACCTGATCAAGCGCTATGACCTGTTCGGCAGCGATGCCAAGGGGCTATACATGCTCAATCAGGAGCTGGCCGCACGCGTGTATGCGCCGCCCTCCCTGGTTCTGTCATAAAAGCGAAATGCAATGCCCGGCGGCAATCGCCGCCGGGCATTTTTTTGCGCGGCGAAAAAATTATTCTTCCTCAGACCATGTACCCAGCGCTTCCTCTACGGTCCGCAATATTTCCTGCAAGGCGGTTTGCTTTTTGCCGGGAAGCTGGCTTGCGTGAAGCCGGGGCTTATACGTAAGGTTGCCGGAAAGCAGTTCATCGACGCTTGCATTCAATACGTTTGCCAAAGCAACAAGTGTCTCCAGGCTGGCTTTGCGTGTCCCCCGTTCGATATGCCCCAGAAAAGATAAAGAAATATTCGCTTTTTCCGCCAGTTGTTCCTGTGTCCATCCGCGCAGGATGCGCTCTCTCCGGATTCGAGCCCCAAGCGAGGAGTAATCCATGGAACAAATAACCTCCCAATTAAAAAATTTTTATAAGAATACCGGATTGTGTTGCAATCGGCATCAGGCATATACATAATTCTACACTATAAGAAGCAGAATGTCCATATAATTCTAAGTTTGCAAATAAATCGGCCCGGCGGCAAAAGAAAGCAGGCGAGAAAAATGTTTGCGGGGGGTGTACAAAGCGCTGCTGCCATGATATAATATGTTATGTTAACCCAGCCAGGTATGCATCCGGGTCATTCCTCCTCGTTCAAAGCCCAAAACCGATGCTTGGGATCCACGGGAGCGACGGCAAGGCACATAGGTTTGGGTAAATAATGAACTTTGGAGGGAACCCATCATGTATCAGGACAAAACCTTGACCTGCCGCGATTGTGGCGCCGAATTCGTATTCTCTGGCTCCGAACAGTCTTTCTTTGCCGAGAAAGGCTTTCAAAACGAGCCCAGCCGTTGCCATGCCTGTCGCGCCAACCGGCGCAACACCCAGGGCGGCGGTGCTCGCGGTGGCGAGCGCCAGATGTACGAAGTGATCTGCGATGGCTGCGGCCGCACCACCCAGGTGCCGTTCCAGCCCCGTGGAGACCGGCCTGTCTACTGCCGTGAGTGCTTCGACGCCCAGCGCCAGAGCCAGTACTAAGAGGTTGCAAAAGCGCCATCGAGCAAATCGATGGCGCTTTTTTGTTGCATCCGTCCTGCCGCAGACTAAATCCTGCTTATATCGATTTTCTCCATGGCCTTGAGCAGCGGCAGGCCCAGAAGGTATACGGCGCCTGCCTGCCCCAAAGCCACATAGCCCATGGCGGCAAAGAGATCAAAACCGGCAACCAAATGCAGCATAATGCCCACAACCACGGCGTTGACGATCACCGGGGGCAAGGCCGCCACATAGCGGTTTTTTCTTAACGAATACGTCCAGATGGCAGCGGCAAGCGTGGCCAGGCTGCCGAAAATGATGTCCGCAGCCCCAAAGCCGCCCAACAGATTTGCCAGCAGGCAGCCAACAAACAAGCCGGGAATGGCCTGGGGGATGAGTATGGGCAGCAGCGTCAGCGCCTCGGCCACCCGAAACTGTACAGGTCCGTAGCTGATCGGCGCCAGCACGTAGGTGAGCACGGCATAGACTGCCGCAACGGCGGAGCCGAGCGCCAGGCCCTTGGGAGAGAAAAAGCTTTTGCGCACACTTAAGCCCCCGCTTTCATTTGAATGCTTTGAAGAATATACCACACTTGCCCCGGCATAGCAACGGGGAAGCGTGCGCAAAATACGTTTGCCGGAAGTCTTTTTCTTTTGGCAGGCAAATCCTGACCACTGCGGGGAGGTATGCGGGGTGTCTCACCAACACAACCGTAATCAGTGCAGCCATTGCAATGAGGAAAGCTGCGAGAACACCGACAAGCAAACCC
>JAEWWY010000008.1 GCA_023458835.1 Bacillota bacterium | reverse complement strand
GGATGAAGGAGGATGATTTTTCATGCTTCTTTTCCTCCGGCCTGTGCTGGGGCATATATACCCAGAAAAAGGGCCCCTCAGGTGCGATGGAGCGCAAGATCGAAATCCTGTACGGCGACGCGTTGGTACAACTCGCGTAAAGCCAATGAAAAGCGGAGGAAGCAGAATGAAGAAAATATTGCTGGATACCGATATCGGCAGCGATATCGACGATGCGTTTACCCTGGCCTATTTGCTCCGGCAGCCGCAATGCCGGCTGCTTGGCATAACCACCGTCAGCGGGCAGGCGGAAATACGCGCGCAGATGGCCAGCGCCATGTGCCGCCTGGCCGGGCGGAGGGATATTCCCGTATACCCCGGCGCGGAAAACCCGCTGATCACCGAGCAAATGCAGCCTGTGGCCCATCACGCGGCGGTTTTGCCCAAATGGGACAGGCAGGCCGAATTCCCTAAAGGCGAAGCTGTTGCCTTTATGCGCAAGATCATCCGCGACCATCCGGGGGAGGTCACGCTGCTGGCCATTGGCCCCATGACAAATGTGGCGCTGCTGTTTGCCACCGATCCTGAGATACCGTCCCTCTTAAAGGAATTGGTGGTCATGTGCGGGATCTTTACCTATGGGCTCCCGGCCTACGTATGCCTTTCGGAATGGAATGCCAGGTGCGATCCGTACGCAACAGCCATGGTGTATGCTTCGCCGGTCAAGACCATCCGCTCCATCGGCCTGGATGTGACGACGCGTGTAACGATGACGGTGGCGGATGTGAGGGCGCGCCTTTCCAACGGATTGGGCGCAATCCTCAATGACTTTTTGGGGGCAAGGGCAGCGGATGACAGGCCCATCACCTTTCACGACCCCTTGGCAGCAGCCGTCATCTTTGATCCGGAGATCTGCCGTTTCCGGCGTGGCGACGTGCACGTGGAGTTGGAGAGCAAGCGGTATGGCGGCTTGACAGAGTGGAAAGCGAATCCGGAGGGGAAAAACCAGGTGGCCTTTGAAGTGGATGACCAGCGGTTCTTCCGGCATTATTGGAACGTCTGCCATGCGGGATGAGTGCCATCACTCCACCTTTTGCAAAAACAGCCGGATATTCTCTTCCTCGGCGGTCCTGTCATAGCCCAGCCTTCCAAGCCTGTCGCACAAGCCGAGCAGCGCGATTTCTTTTTGCTCCCCAAAGACCTTCATTCCCGGGATATCCGAAAACGGCAGGCCTTTTACAACGTACAGGATTTGCATGTGGTAAAGGATCAGGGAACATACCCGGCCTTTGAAAGCTTCGTCATTTGAAAAAAGGGAAAGGAATTCCCTTGCCAGCCCGGCGCCTATCTTGTCATGGTTGTAGGAGGTGATTTTGCCTTTTCTTTTTCTGGTGGTGGCCGGCTTGCCTATATCGTGAAGCAGGGCAGCCCACATGAAGGCTCTTGCGTCCTTGCTCTGATCCTTTCTTTTAGCGGCCTGATCCACCACCAGCATGGTATGGTTCCACACATTGCCTTCCGGATGGTAGACGGGGGATTGCTCTGTCCTTTTCAAATCAAGCAAAAGGCGGAAGGGATATGCTAGAAAATCCGTCCGGCCGGTAAGGCTGTTCAGATAATCGGAGGGCTTTTCATCCTGAAGCAGGCGGGATTCCATGGCTTCAAATAATTCCTGCGATGCGTGCATGGCGGAAATATGTATCCGAAACAGGGGAGTTCAAATACATGGCTCCTCTCTTTTTGATTGACACAGCCTATTTTTGTCTTGGCGCATTGGTTTTATGAATGGCAGGAATTCATTCCTTGATCCATTGAATGGCCGCGGGCTTTGTCAGCATAACGTTGTCGCCCGCAAACCGGACCTGGATCTGTGCGTCCGGGGAAAGATCGGGCAGCAGCAGGGAAAAAGCGCCGTCCTGATTCGCGCACGAAATGCCAAGCTCTTGGGCGTATTTTGATTCCCATGCGGGGAAAGCGCGGTAGTAGGCGCTGCCGCCCGTAGCCGTGATGGAAACGGAGCATTCCGCCATCCGGTCCACCGTGCCTGCGGAAAAGCCCCATACCCTTATCCCGTCGCCTGTGGCGGCGGCGTATGCATAAAGCGCTGCCGAGCCGCCCGTATTCTCCCATGGACTGCAGGGCTTTGCCATGATTGCGGGAGCGCCGGCCAAAAGCTCCGGAAGCCGCCGTTCCGCGATTTCCAGCACCACCGCATCGGTGTTCTTCACGTCGAGCAGGGGCAGGGGCATCTGCCGCTTGTATTGCACATTTGAAAAGGCATTGGAGAAATAGGGGATCAGCGCGCTGCTGAACGAATCCCGAAGCACCAGAAGGTTCAAAGGGGTTTTTCCGCCCGTGGTTACGATATTCAGGTCCTCCAGGGAGCGCATCCGGCCCTTGACGGCGTAGGCGGGCTTTATATCGCCGTAATCATACTGGTCGTCCATGGGCGTATCGGCCGGATAGATCATCTGGTTCAGGTCCCCGGTCCAATTGCGGCGTACCGTTCCTTCCTGGGCGAGATCGGGCAGGGCAACGCTTGTTTTTGTAACCTCCGCAAGGGCGGAAAGCAGCGCGTGGGCCGCCAGGCGCGCACCGGCATTGTTCCAGTGGGTGTCTGTCTTGTGGTACAGCAAAGGCCCCTGCCGGGCCTGATCGCATAAAAGCGCCGTCAGGTCCACATAATGCGCAGCCTTAAAGGCCTGCAGCCGCTGGGTATTGCCCGCTCCGTTGCGCCGCTTGTAGCCTGCCGGCATGTAATCGGGGTATACCGTACTTTTGTTGGGTACAACCGCCATGATGAAGGGAATGCCTTCCTCCGCAAGGCTGTCATTCACCTCGCGTATCACCGTGTTCAGCCGGTGCAGTTGGTTTTCGGTGAAGGCGCTTTCACCTGTAAAATCGGGCACGGTCTCATGAAAATACAGCCAGCCGTTTGTGCCGATGATCACCTGCTTGTCCGGCGAGGTTTGTATGCCCGCCAGCGCCCGGCTCCGCAAGGTTACCAGCTCATCGCGCCAGGCGATGTGGTCTTTGAGCCAATCTTCAAACGCCTTTGGAAAGGACAGGTTCAATTGGTTCCCGGTGATCAATGGGGGAAATTCCGCCAGCACCCGTTTTTGTTTTGACCCGTCGCTTGCATAAAAGGGCATGCTGATTGCGCAGGCCGCGCTGATCACAAGGAAAAGGACGCAATAGGCGATTTTTACAAGGCGCCGCATAAGCTCCCCTCCTAAAACCTGAAATAAATAAACGGGTTGTGGGATGAAGCCGTGAGGGAAGCGATGCACACGAAAAGCAGCGCCAACGTCGCGGTATAAGCCGCCCCGCTGGCAAGGGCGTGAAGGCGCGGATGCTGCGCAAGAAGGCCTTCCGCTTTTTTGACCCATGATGCGGAGCCGACCGCTGCGGCGGCAAATACGATCAAAGCATGGGGTGTCATAAGCTTTGCCAGCAGGGTTTGCTGGGCAAGCGTGATATGCCATTTGAAAAGCATGCTCTTTAATACATCCAGCGCCTGCGTAAAGGAACCGGCCCGGAAAAATACAAACAGGCAGACCGCGGCCGTCAATACGTACAGGTGGCCCAGCCACTTGAAGCGCGGCTTCCATGTATCCACCGGCAGGATCCCGTACGTCTCCAAAAGGAGCAGGAGACCGTGCCCCAGGCCCCAGACCACAAACGTCCATTGCGCGCCGTGCCACAGCCCCGTGAGGAAAAATATCAGCAGCCGGTTCAGGCCCGTGCGCCATTTGCCTTTTCGGTTGCCGCCCAGGGGAATATAGACGTACTCCTTGAACCATGTGGACAGGCTGATGTGCCACCTTTGCCAAAAGACGCGCAGGGAGGAGGCTGTATAGGGATACTGGAAGTTTTCCAAAAAGGTGAAGCCCAGCATATGGCCCATGCCGATGGCCATGTCGGAATAGCCGGAAAAATCAAAGTAGATTTGGGCCGCGTAAGCCAAGGCCCCCATCCAGGCCAGCGGGGCATTGAGCCCGCCCAGCGGTACGGCATACACCTCATCCGCGATCACGGCCAGTACGTTGGCGATTAGCAGCTTTTTGGAAAGCCCGATGATGAACCGCCGGATGCCCTTGGCAGCCTCGTCAAGATCCACCCTGCGGTCATCCAGGGCGTCCTGAATGTCATGGTAATTGACGATGGGCCCGGCGATGAGCTGGGGGAACAGGGAAATATAGAGCAGGAGCTTCACAAAGCTTTTCTGAGGCGGATTGACGCCCCGGTACACATCAATGGAATAGCTCATGGCCTGGAAGGTGAAAAATGAAATCCCGATCGGCAGCGCTATGCCGGTAAGCGGAATGCTTGTCCCAAAAAGAGCGTTGACGGTGGCGATGAAAAAGTCGGCATACTTGTAAAGGCATAATACGCCGATGTTCAGTATGACGGTGACGATCAGCAGCAGCTTGCGCCTTTTGACTTTATGAAAGCCGAGGGACAGAAGATAATTGATCAGTGCGCAGGCGATCATCAGCAGTACGTAAACGGGTTCGCCCCATGCGTATGCCAGCAGGCTGACCAGCAGCAGAAAATAATTGCTGACGCGGCAGGGCAGCCGCAGGTTGACAAGAAAGACTACCGGCAGAAAGATGAAGACAAATAGAATGGAACTGAAAACCATGGTGCTCCGTCACCTCCGCCTGCGCTCAATCCGCCGCCTCACGGCGCCGCCGGGTGCGTTACGTTGGTGGGGTAGTACATGTCGATACCGGTTATGACATCTCCAGCCACCTCAAACATCAGGCAAGGGCTGGCATAATCGCCTTCGATGCCGGATATGGAATAGGTGAGGATGCTTTCCCCCTCCCAGTAGCAGCGGCCGCCGTAAGCGCTTTCCAGCATTTCCAGCGTATCGCCAACACGGATGCCGCGGGAGGTAGCATAGGTGTTGTCCGTTATTACCAGCTCAAACCAGATGTCCTGCTCGCCTACAGGGTTTGTAAATACGGACAGGCCCTGAAAAGCAAATTCCTTGTCCTCCCCCACGAATACGCAGCTTGGCGCGGCGCTCAACGCAAGAGGCTCACCCAGGGCTTCATGAAGTGCCCGGAAATCGCTCAATATGGGATACCATATACCGTTGCGGAACAGCCCCATATCCTTCTCAACGGACATGTCTTCGCCGGGCTCCGGCGGGATGAAGGCCGCGGGTTCTTCCGCCCGGCTATTCCCGGCAGCCGCAAGCAGCAGCAAAACGGCCAGCAGCAGGAGGATCTGTTTTTTCATGCGCATCATTCCTTTGCTATCTCAAGCGCTGTAATAGACGGAGCACTGGTCCTCAGGGCTGCGCTGATGACTCCGGCGTCGCCGTGGGCTCAGATGTAGGTGTGGGTTCCTGGGTGGCCGCAGGCTCCGGCGTAGGCGTAGGCGTAGGCGTGGGTTCCGCAGTTTGCGTTTCCGTGGGCACAGGCGTTGGCTCACCGGATGGTGCCGGTTCGCTTGATGGCGTCGGTTCAACGGACGGCGTTG
>JAEWWY010000007.1 GCA_023458835.1 Bacillota bacterium | reverse complement strand
CAAAGCCGCATCCGGCAGCTTTTTCCGCAAGCCCGTTCCCGCTGTGCCTTGATTTTACACCGGCATATGGTTTCTGACCGGTCCCCTTAGCATATCCCCTTGCGATACGTCAAAGGGGAATACCAATTGCAGCACATCCCCCGCCACGCCGTGGGTTTGCACCGCTTCCCCGGTGGCCTGCAAAACAATGCTTTCAGGCACATACGCAAGGCTGCCCCGGGGCGTCAGCACTTCCAGCGCATCCCCCGCGTAAAAGCGGTTCTTCAGCTCCACCAGCGCCCTTTCCCCGGCTTTGGCACCGGATAGCACCCTTCCCACATATTCCATGGATTGGGTAAAGCCCGCAGCGCCGCCGCCCTTTTCCGGCATGCCCAGCAAAAAGCCCGTGCCGTAGGGGCGGTGGCTTGTTTTGTTCAGCTCCGTTTCCAATTCCGGCAGCGCCGCGGCAAAGGCTTCCTCCCCCTCCGCCAGGGCGTCCAGCCCCCGGCGGTACGCCGAGACCACGGTGGCCACGTAGTATTCCGTTTTCATGCGCCCTTCAATTTTAAGGGAGCTTAAGCCGCAATCCCGGAGCCTTGGCAAAAGCGCCATGGCGTTGATATCCTGTGCGGAAAAGATATACGTCCCGTTTTCATCCTCGCATACGGGAAAGTATTCCCCCGGCCGCTTTTCCTCCACCACCTGGTAGCGCCAGCGGCAGGGCTGGGCACAGGCACCCTGGTTGGCGCCACGCCCGGTCATGGCATTGCTCAAAAGACACCGTCCGGAATAGGCCATGCAGGCCGCGCCATGGACAAACGATTCCAATTCCAGCTCCCGGGGTGTATTTTTCCTAAGCGCGGCAATCTGCTCTATGGTCATTTCCCGGGCCAGGATCACCCGCTTGGCCCCCAGGCTATGCCAAAACGCGGCGGCCCGGCTGTTTAGCGTATTGGCCTGGGTGCTGATGTGCAGGGGCAAATCCGGCAATTCTTCCCGCAGAGCCGTTACCGCCCCCAAATCGCTGACGATGGCCGCATCCACGCCGCAATCCAAGGCGAAACGGGCGGCGGACAGCAGCCCGTTGAAGTCCTCGTCAAAGGGGAAAATGTTCAGCGTCAGGTAGAACCTTTTCCCCTTTTCGTGGCACAGCTTTACCGCCAGCGGCAGCGTTTCTTCCGAAAAGTTCCCGGCAAAGGCACGCAGGCCATACTTTTGCATACCGCCATATACGGCGTCCGCGCCAAAATGCAGCGCCGCCATAAGCTGGTTCATACCGCCGGCCGGAGCAAGCAGCTCCGGCACGGTATTTTTTTGATGGCAGGTTGTCACGGTTACAGACCCCTGCTCTCATCATACGCCTTCCACAAGGGGGCATAAATAGCCACGGCCTGGTTGTGCTCCTCCTGCGATTTGGAGAAGTGCAGTTCGCCCGTGTTGGGGTCCTTGCTGCAGAAGAACAGGTACTTTTCCGCCACAAACGTCTCGTCGGGATACAGCGCCGCCTCAATGGCCGCCGGCGACGGGCTGCAGATGGGTCCCAGGGGCAGGCCGGAATACTTGTAGGTGTTGTAGGGAGAACTGATATTCAAATCATTGCTGCTCAGCGCCATGCGCCGCACCCCGGTGACGTAATGGATGGTCACGTCGCTGCCCAGCTTGATATTTCTTTGCAAACGGTTATGGAACACGGCGGATACCCTGGCAAAGTCCGCATCCTTGGCTTCCTTCTCAATCAGGGATGCCAGGGTGAGCACCTGGTCCATGGTCATGTTCAATTGCTCCGCCCGGTCATGATAGGAGGCGGGATACACCACTTCCGTCTGGGACAGCAGCTTGCGGATGATATCCACTGGGGTGGCGTCGGTATACACCTCATAGGTGTTGGGGGAAAGATATCCCTCCAGCACGAACTTCCGCTGGCCCACATTGGGGCTGGTCAGCACATCGTTCACATAGTAGTACTCGCTGAAGCTTTCCCCGGTGCGGCAAAGCTGCAAAAATTCATCCTTGTTTTTGATCACGCCGTCGGCAGCCAGCTTCGCCGCGATATCCTCAATCGTCCAGCCCGGGATGACGGTAATCCGCGCCGTAATCGGCTTGCCGTCGCCCGTGGTCAATTGGTTGGCAATTTCATCAATGGTCATGGCGCGGGTCAACTGATATTCCCCCGCCTGTATCTTTTGGCCAAGGCCGATAAAGTCGCAGTAATACTTAAAAATGGTCTTGTTGCGCACCAGGTTCTGGTTTTCCAGATTGGTGGCCACACGGGTCAGGCTGCTTCCGTTTTCTATCACAAAGGTGATAGGGCCCGTGCTGGTTGCATCCACCGGGGCCAGATAGCTGCCGTACACCCAATTCCAGCCCGTCATGGAAATGCCCACTACCACAACCAATGAAATCATTACAATCAAAATAGGCCTTAGCATATGCCACAGGCCGCTATACCAATACAGGCCATACTCCCGCTCGTCCCGCAGGGACTGGTGGGTATACTCTTTTTTCGGTCTGCGCATTTTCACGTATAAAGCCTCCTTGCGTCCCGCTTACTCCAGGCCGGGCAAATGGATTTCCAGCCCGGCCGCATCCGTCAGTATTTTGAAGATGTCGCCCAAAGCCTGCTGCAGCCGCATTTCCGCCAGCAGAAAGGCGGAAACCTCCTGGCTGGCAAACAGCAGCGCCGTCAGTTGGGAAAAACGCTGCATCTCATCCTCATGGCCGGATGACTGCGACAGGGCAGCCATTTGAAGCCTGGATTGCATCTTTTTGTATTCCGTCAGAAGCGTCTTGTTGGTTTCATCCGCCCAAACGGCTTCCTTTAGCCGGATATAGGTTTGATATTCCTCACTTTCCCGGATATCCCGGGCCAGCTCGTGTGCCTTGCTGTATTGCATGGTTCGTCCCTCCCTGATACAACGGGCGTACTGTATAAAAGATTGCACTGAAAACAGGATTTGACCCCAGCCCAGAAAATGGGTTGGGGCCGCATGCCACTTGGGGGCGTAACGAGGGTAATTGCTTTGAAACCCTTGGGGTTGCGCAGGGCGAAAAGCGAAAATCGAGAAAATGACTTCGTCACTTTCTCGAAAATCGTCAGATCTCTACGATGATCGGCAGAACCATGGGGTTGCGCTTGATCTTTTCGTAGATGAAGCGGTGCAGCTCATCCTTGATGCGGTTCTTCATGGGCAGCCAGTCGCTGCCCTCCAGCTTGCCGTAGGAGATGATGATGCCGCGCACCAGATCCCTGGTGGATTCGATGATGTCCTCATTTTCCCGCACATACACGAACCCGCGGCTGATCACATCCGGCCCGGAGACCAGCGCGCCCCGGTCCCGGTCAATGGCCATGACGATAATGATCAGCCCGTCCTGGGCCAGGTGCTTGCGGTCACGGCGCACCACATTGCCCACATCACCGATGCCAAGGCCATCCACCAGCACGCCGCCGGTGGGTACCGTCTCGGTGATGGCCAGGGAGGTCGCGTTCATTTCAATGACCTGGCCCAATTCCGGTATGACGATGTTCTTGCGGTTCATGCCCAGCGATTCCGCCAGCTCGGCGTGCTGCCAGAGCATGCGGTACTCGCCGTGAATGGGAATGAAGTATTGCGGCCGCACCAGCACGTGCAGAAGCTTCAATTCCTCCTGGCAGGCATGCCCGGAAACGTGCACCGCCTCCAGGGCCGAATAGATGACCTCCGCCCCGCAGCGGTACAATTGATTGATGACCCTTGCCACGCTTTTTTCATTGCCGGGGATGGGTGTAGCCGATATGATCACCATATCCGAAGGCCTGATTTGCAGCTTGCGGTGCTCATTGAAGGCCATGCGGGTGAGGCCGCTCATGGCCTCGCCCTGGCTGCCGGTGGTGATCACCAGGATCTGGTCATCCGGATAGACGTCTATATCGTCCATCTCCACCAGAAAGCCTTCCGGGATGGTAAGCTCGCCGATCTGCATGGCCACCCGGCTCACGCTGATCATGCTGCGGCCAATGAAGCACACCTTGCGGCCAAAGCGCACGGCATTGTCGATCATCATCTGGATGCGGTGGATGTTGCTGGCGAACATGGCTACAATAATGCGGCCGTGCGCCTTTTCAAACAGCTTGAAGAACGTCTCCCCGATCTTGCGCTCGGACATGGTGTAGCCAGGCCGCTCCACGTTGGTGGACTCGCACAAAAAGGCCAGAACGCCCCGGTCGCCGATCTCGGAAAAGGAGGGCAGGTCGGTGACCTCCCCGTCAATGGGGGTGTAGTCGATTTTGAAGTCGCCGGACACCACCACAGTGCCCGCGGGGCATGTGATGGCCAGCGCCGTCGCCCCGGCGATGGAATGGCTGACCTTGATAAAGCGCACCGAAAATTTGCCCAACTGAATCTCGTCCCTGGGCTGCACCACGTTGAGCTGAATGCCCGGAACGCGGTGCTCCTTAAGCTTCATATCCACCAGCGCCAGGGTAAGCCGCGTGCCGTACAGGGGCGCGGGTACCTGCTTGAGCACATAGGGTACGGCGCCGATATGGTCTTCATGACCATGGGTGAACACGTACCCCCGCACATTTTCTTTCTTCCCCACAAGATAGGTCACATCGGGAATCACCAAATCGATGCCCAGCATATCCTCCTTGGGGAACATGGAACCACAGTCAACTACAATGATATCGTCCTCATACTCGTAGGCGGTAATGTTCTTGCCAATGCCATCCACGCCGCCCAAGGGTATGATGCGAAGTTTGCCCTTAGATGCCACAAGAAACCTCCTTTCATGGTTTCAAAAAATTCCAAAATCATATGTTTGATCTGGGAAAAAGTACGCAAAAACGCAACGCCGGCAACACTGCACGGCGGCCATTTTCAGCCGGACTCCTATTTACCGTTTTCCTATGTTTTATTTAACGGAGATGTTCCTGATCTTTCAAAAAAAATCAGCGAACGCTCCGTATCATCCGCACATATCGGTTGTCTTGCGACAGGCAACCAACGGTTCCCATGCATTCAGCTTATTATATCACAGTTCGCTCCCGCTTACTAGTGAAAATCCATCGAAATGAGCGCTGCACCCAGCGAATTTTCGATGGATTTTTTGGATGAATCGCAAAATATTCCTTCATTTTTCAGGCTTGTCCCCATTCTTCTGCCCCTGTATTTCCCTTCTGTTTGATTTAGGTAAGATCAAGTGTTCCGGCCCAGTCAAGCCTCTGGATTTCGCGCGAGAGATTTTTCCCTCCAGCAAGGAGCCGGAGCGCAGGAATAGCAGCGCTGTTTCAAGCGGAGAGCGGCACAGCCGGGCGGAAAAAGATCCGCACGAAAACGAAGGATTGGCTGTGTCAGAGCACTAGGCTTGCTTTTTCATAACGGATACCACCGTCGGCGTCCACCTTTCATCCTTGCGCAGCCGGCCATCCAGTGCTTTCAGGATCAGCATGCTGATGCAAAGCCCAATCACCGCGCCGATGACGGCAGGTATATCCCCGCCCAGCATAAAGCCTGAGAACAAACCGGCCAGCAGCCCGCACAGCGGCATGGCATAGGCCAGCAGCGACGCTTTGGCCACCTGCCCTTCCGGCATGCTGACGGTAACGCTGTCTCCCACCTGCGCTTCTCCGGGAACCCGTATCGTGGCCCGGTTCTTTTCCCCGGTACATGCCCGGCAATTCTCGCACGCTTCCGGCCTGCAAAACTGAACGGTCAGCAGACCGTTTTTCACTTCAATGACTTCTCCCGTTTGTTCCATTTTCGCTTGCCTTCTTCCCGGCACGCCGTCCAAATCAGCATGCCCGGAATTATCATAACACATACATGATATTCGCGCAATGCGGTCAAAAGGCCGCGCCTTTCACCCGCATCACGCGATTTTTGTACGCTGGATACAGCCTGGGATTGGCGTTTGGCATACCAGCAAATGTTATAGAACTGATGCCGGCAAAGGCCCAAACAGGCGGGCGATTGATCATCGCCCCTACAGCGCAATTTGTTTATTGACTCCCCTGCCGGAACATGCAAGAACCGGGAGAAAAGCCAATACACTCTTTCCAGCCGTAGGGGCGATTATCAATCGCCCGCCCTGCACCGGCTGTCGATAGCCGGCAGACGCCGCCAGTGGCAGCGGGGGAAAAGCCCGTGAAGCGCTATATCATATCCCCCGCCATGATCCGTATGTTCTCCGGCGTTTCCCCGGCATGGGCGGCGGCCAGCGTCAAAATCATGGTAGCCTCCACCTGGGTCAGCTCCTTTTTCTCCACCAGCACGGTCACCGCGCCCCGCTGCACCACCGCCACGCAGGGGGCGAGCCCGGCCCCGGTGAGCGCGCCTTCAATGGCCAGCTCGGTTTCCCGGCAGCGGATCACCTCCAGCAGCTCCCCCTGGGCCTGATCGCGGGCTGCCTGGTCCACCCTTTCGTTGGATGCCAGCGTTTGCAGCGCCGCCATATCCGCCTGCCTGGTGGTCTCCCGCTTTTCCTGATAGGTGGCCAGGGGCGTCTTTAATACGGAAGGCGTGGGCGTGGCAGCACCCGCCCCCACCGTCCGGCTGATGGGCAGCGATACGGTACTTGCCGCCTGCATCTGGTATTGGTTCCACAGGTAGGAGCCTGCCAGCGTCACCAGCAAAACGCACAGGAAGATCAGGTTCTTGTGCTTTTTCAGGAATGTAAACATACGTATCCTCCCTCACTTTCGCGGTCTTTCTCCCATTGGAAACACCTGCACCGACTGTTGATCCAGCCCCAACAAGGTCTGCACGGCGCGCATCAGCATCAGCCGCACCTCCACCTTGTTCGCGCCCTCTGCCACCACTACAGCCCCCACCGGAGCGGTATTTTCAGTTGTTCCTCCCCACAATTGCGCTTTTTCCGGGCCATAATAGATAGAAACCTCCACTTGTCCGCATCCCTCCATGGCGGAGAGCACCTGGGCGATGCGTTTTTCCGTGGCGGTCTCGCCGCCCGTCAGGTTGAAGTCGGTCAGAAGCAAAGCCCCGGACAGCGCAAGAAGCAGGACCAGTATCAACCACTGGCCATGCTTCTTTTCTTTCCACTTTTCCCAGAACGCTTTGAGGTTGATCACTTTCAGGTTCCCCCCGCTTCCACATGGATCAGGCTTTCCGGCACAGACAGCGCACGGGCCACCTGTTCCCGCAGCTTTTGATACTCGCTTTGCTGTATCCCTTCCCCCGCAAAGGCGGGCACATCCACCGCCGTGACCAGCAAACGGACGGCCGTGATATCCCCCTCGTAAGTCAGATCGGCCAAGGCGCTGACGTCCGGATAGCCCGCATCCTGGGCAGCCCGTTCCGCGGCGGATTGTACCTGCCTTAAAAGGCTTAAAAGCACGGTATCCCGGTAGCTTCCCGGTTCGCGGGTCAATTTCAGCTCCGCCTGCTGCTGAAAGCGCACAAGGCCGGCGACGTCCGGCAGGGGAAGCTTTAAAACCTCGAGGATGGCATTGAGGATGGTGAGCATCATCAAAAGCCCCATCACCATCCGGCCGGCCTTCCTGAGCCCGCCCTCCGGCAAAAGATGCTCCGCCAGGGTGGTCAATATCCCCAGCACCGCCATCTGCCGAAGAAACGCATTCATTGGTACCCTCCTAACGAAGCATCACCGTCAAGTTCCCTACCACCAGCATCTGGGCGATCAAAAGCAGGAACATGGCGCTGATGGATAGCTGTATGATGAACAAAAGCATCAGCACATGGGAAAAGTCATACAGGCAGTCCACAATGCCGCTTTCCGCCATGGGCTGCAAAAGGGCCGCGCACACCCTGTAGATGAGCACCGCGCACAGCGCCTGGATCATGGGGGTGATGCAGATGCCCGCCAGCACCATCAGCCCCGTGGTGCCCAGCGCGTTTTTGATCAATAGCGAGCAGCCCACCAGCGTATCCACCGTATCGGCAAACATGCCGCCCACAATGGGCACAAAGTTATCGATGGCATACTTGGCGGTGCGGATGGAAACGCCGTCCACCGCGGCGGTACCCAGTCCCTGCACCATGGTCACGCCGATGAACACGGTGAAGGAGACACCCAGCGTCCAGTTGGCCATCTGCTTGAAGAGGGAGGCCAGGCGGCTGACGTGGAGCTTTTCGCTTACATGGTCCAGGATGATGAGCACCGCCGCGCCCACGGCAAAAGGCATGGTCACATTCCGGATAAGGGAGGTCATGGTGCCGCTGGCCGCCACCACCGCGGGCTGGAAGAACGCGGCGCTGGCGGTGCCGCCCACCGCCGCCAGCAATGTCAAAAGCAGCGGGAACAGGTTTTGCATGGCGCCCGACAGCAAATCGATGGTCCTTTGCGCCAGGGCGATATGCTCGGTAAGGTCCTGCACCATGAAGATGGCCACCAGCAGGAAGCATACATACCGGCTGATCTCCGCCACGGTATCCCTGGCGAAGGCGCCCCGCATATTCATCAGGATAGCGCATAAAACCGCCGGCACCAGGACCCTTGTGATGCGCCACAGGCTCCCCGTCAGCGCGGACAAAAGGCTGCTGCCCAGGGATTCCATGAGCTTTGAAAAATCCCAGGCGATCTCCCCCCGCGCCAGCTTCATAACCGTATCCTTGATGTCTATGGGCTCCGATGCCACGCTGTCCACGGCCTTTTGAAATTCCGAAATGGACAGGGAGTCCAGCACGTTTTCGAGGCCTTTCTCCAATTCCCCGGCCCGGGCGGAAGGAATCAAAAAGAGCAGGGCGATCAGCAGCCAGACAAGCCGCTTCACGGCACCACCTCCAGAACCAGCTCCACCAGCGCCACGATGATGGGGGACGCCATGGCAAGGACCAGCACCTTGCCGCCCATCTCCACTTTGGCGGCCAGGCTGTCCTCGCCGGCGTCCCGGCAGGTCTGGGAGGCAAACTCCGAAATGTAGGCTACCCCCACCACCTTCAAAAGCACCTTCAGGTAATCCTGGGCAAGGCCCGCCTTCGCAACAAGCTGCTCCATCACCGCCACCACAGCCTGCAGGCGGCTGATTGCCAGGAAAAAGACCAGCGCGCCCGCCGCCATGGCTATGAGTGACGCTATCTCCGGCCTGGACCCACGGACCACCATGGCCAGGAGCGCCGCCGCTACCCCCAGGCCGGCGATCTGCAGGATCTCCATAGGCACACGCTCCAACGCATCGTTTAGTATAACTAGTACAATTGAAAGATGCTTTTGACGCTGGCAAACAATTCAGCCACCAGGTTCACCACCATCAGCAGCACGATCACCAGCCCCGCCACCGTGGTCAGCATGGCCATATCCTCCCTGCCGGTGCGGGACAATATCTGACTGATCACCGATACCATGATCCCGATGCCCGCTATCTTGAAAAGCAGTTCCACCTGCATGATGATCTGCCCTTTCTTTCCTTGATGCTTTACAATAGAATCAGAAGCAGCGCCGCGCCCGCGGCCAGCCCCAGGCTGCGGTAGAGCTTGCAATCCCGCTGCGCCTTTTCCTCCGCCTCTTTTTTCAGCACTTTTAACTGCTCCATGGCCTGGGCAATGGCCGTTCTGCGCTTTTCCAGCACCCCGGTGCCAAGCGCGGAGAAGCAGGCATCCAGCACCCTTTCCTCCGGCGTTTCCGCGCTTTTGCCCGAAGACTGCCATGCCTGCGCCGAGGTCATGCGCGGGTTTTGGGCAAGGGCGAGGGAGAAGGCCTTCAGCCGCTT
>JAEWWY010000006.1 GCA_023458835.1 Bacillota bacterium | reverse complement strand
GTCAATAACTTCATGGATATTATTTTTAAACCTTTTGCCCTGCCTTTTATGCAAGCGCACCCGGAGATCGAAATATACAACATCATGGATGACAGCCTGCTTAAGGATACTATGGCAGCCGGACAGGTGACCCCGCCGGTCGCATCCCGGATGCTGGCCTATATGCAGGCGGCGCAGTCCAGCGGCGCGGATGGCGTGATCGTCACCTGCACATCCGTTAATGCGGCTACAGCATGGATTCGCCCTCTGATGTCCATCCCGGTCATCAATATCGAGGAGCCCGTTGCACAGGCAGCCGTGGAAAACGGGATGCGTATCGGTGTATTGTCAACGCTGCGTACCAGCCCTGCGGCCATTGGCAGAACCATTCAGAAAATAGCCGATGAAAATGGCAAGCGGGTCGAGATGGTCATCCGGGTCGTGGATGGTGCCTTCGACGCGCTATGTGCCGGCGATCGCGCCAAGCATGACGGTATGGTCAACGAAGCCCTTTACCATCTGGCTGATGAAGTAGATGTGATTGCCTTTGCCCAGATATCCATGAGTCTGCTCAAGCATGATCCAGTCAAGGTTCCGCTATACAAGATCGGTATGTCCGGTTTTGACAGGATCCTGGATTTGATGAATGAGAGGGGATAGTCATGGCTGAGAGGCAGAAGGTCGATACATTGAAGGCGATAGCCAAGCAGGTGCGCAAGAACATTCTGACCATGATCCATACGGCGCAATCCGGCCATCCCGGCGGATCTTTATCGGCAGCGGACATGATGACCGCCCTGTATTTTTCTGAACTGAATCTAAACCCGCAGGAGCCCGGGTGGGACTCCCGCGACAGGTTCGTTTTATCCAAGGGGCATGTGTGTCCCGTGCTGTACACCTGTCTTGCCATGCGCGGCTATTTTCCGATAGAAACGCTGGCTACGTTGCGCCGGGAAGGCTCTATCCTGCAAGGCCATCCCGATATGAAGCGCTGCCCCGGCATTGATATCTCCACCGGCTCGCTGGGCCAGGGGCTCAGCGCGGCGGTGGGCATGGCGCTTCGTGCCAAGCGCGACAACATGGGCTATAGGGTATTTGCGCTGCTGGGCGACGGTGAAACCGGCGAGGGGCAGATTTGGGAGGCAGTGCAGTCGGCCGCCAAATACGAGCTTGACAACCTGGTGATCCTGGTAGACAACAACGGCCTGCAAAATGACGGCACCTGCCAGGAGATTATGCCCACGGGGAACCTTTCCAAGAAATTCGAGGCATTCGGCTGTGAATGCCATACCATCGACGGCCATGATATGGCGGATATTCTGGATGCGCTGGCAGCCGTGCGGGCGGATGGGGGAAAAAAACCCCATTGCATCATTGCAAAAACGGTGAAAGGCAAAGGCGTATCCTTTATGGAAAACGTTGTGTCCTGGCATGGCACGGCGCCCAATGACGCGCAATACGCCCAGGCGATGAGCGAGATAGAGGAGGGCTTGGCATGACGAATCCCATCCCTACCCGTGACGCCTACGGCGATGAAATTTTGGCCTTGGGCCATGAGAACCCCAATATCTATGTGGTGGATTGCGATATCGGAAAATCCTGCAAAACCATACCCTTTTCGCAGCAACTGCCCGGCCAGCATGTGAACGTGGGCATCGCGGAGCAAAACGCCTGCGGCGTGGCGGCCGGGCTGGCCGCATGCGGCAAGATTCCCTTTGTGACTACCTATGCCGTGTTCGGCAGCATGCGCATGTCCGAGCAAATCCGGCAGGAGATTTGCTACCCCAACCTGAATGTGAAAATTGCCTGCTCCCATGGCGGGCTGACGCCGGCCAACGACGGTGCGAGCCACCAGGGTATTGAGGATATGGGCATCCTGCGCGCCATACCAAACATGACGGTGATTATGGGCTGCGATTATCATTCCACGCGCAAGCTGGTGCGGGCAGCCGCAAACCACTACGGCCCGGTATACCTGCGCTTCACCCGTGACGCCGTTCCCTGTATCTATGGGGAGGATGAAGCGTTTCAAATCGGCCGTGCCAAGGTACTGCGGGAAGGCGCTGATGTGACCGTTATCGCCAACGGCGATATTATGTCCATTGCGCTTGCTGCCGTGGATGCACTGCGGGCCCAAGGGCTTGACGCCGGCCTTATGGATATGCACACCATCAAGCCCCTGGATGTACAGGCGGTGAAGGAAGCCGCGCGCAAAACGGGCCGCATCGTCACGGTGGAGGATCACAACATACTGTGCGGCCTTGGCAGCGCTGTATGCGAGGTGGTTGCGGAGCTTGGATACGGCCATGTCAAACGCATCGGCATCCGCGACCAGTTTGGCGAGTCCGCGCCCTATGAACGCCTTCTGTATAAAAATGGAATTACCGTGGAAGAAATCATGGCATCATGCAAAAGGCTGATGGAAAAAAATTGAGCCTTCCTTATTGAGTAAGCGTTGATGAAAATGCCAGCGTGTCATTCTGGGGAAAGCCTTTGTATATGCTTTACTTAACATCCCATTTTCAGGGCACTCTGAGCGGCGAAAGCCGCTTTTTTCATGCTATAATGCGATATTGGAAAATATTCTGAAAACATGTGATAAAAACATATTCCAAAACGCCTTATAGGTGTCATGACAAAATCCCGGGGAAAGTGGTGGAGCAATGACCAGGGATGTCCTAGGACAGCGGATCTGGGAAAACAGGAATAGCCTCATGCGTTTTGCGCTCAGCATTGTACATAATGGCGCTGACGCTGAGGATGCGGTATCTGATGCGGTGGTACGTTCCATGACCGATATAGGCAAATTGCGCAGCGAAGACAAGGTGAAGCAATGGCTGTTCGGCATTACGGCACATTGCTGCTATGACCTTATGCGGCGCAAAAAGCGGGAGGAAGCCACGGACGATATGGAGCGCTTTGATGTTCCCGTTTTCCAAACGCCCGCCGAAGGTACGGTGTACGACCACATCACAAGGCTTAAGCCGATTTTCCGCCAGGTATTACTCCTCTACTACTATGAAGGCTTTCTCGCCAAGGAAATTGCGCAGGTCCTTAAAATCCCGGTCAGCACCGTGCTGATGCGCCTGTCCAGAGGCAGGCAGAAGCTCAAGGACATGTATGAAGCGGAGGGGGTGAAGTACAATGACAAACAAGGAATTTGATGCCATCGTACGCTGCTCCGCGCAAATGGAGGAATTTGAGATGACAGAGCATATGAAAAAAAGGCTGTTGGATACCATTCAAAACCCGGTAGCACGCAAAATGGCCCGCAGGTTTTCCCTGCGGACGGCGATGATCGCTGTGCTGATCACCCTTTTCCTGTCCGCGGTAGCCTACGCGGCGGCGACGAACCCTACGATCATTGAAATCTACACCAGATGGTTTGGCGAAGAGAATGAAACGGTTCAAAACCTGAATGAACAAACCGTACAGACGCCTGATCTGAGCTATGAGCTGAACGATATCACCGTCCATCTATTCCAGGCGATTTTCGATGGCAATACCCTGTATACCACCGGCACGGTTGCCCCCAAGGAAGGCAGCAATGTGGTCATTCTGGCGGATAATTACAATCCCAGAGACCCTGCCAATGCGGATATCCATTACTCCCAAGAAGATTTCTCAAAGACGCCCACCTACCTGGAGCTGGCGGAGCAGAAGGGTGCAAAGCTTTTGCATACTTATGTGTGGGTAAACGCTGAAGGCGGCGCCGGCGAGTACATGAACGATGCCATCCCGCTTGCGGATGGAACCTATTCGTTCATCAATGAGTTCCCCGATGTGAAGGTGACCGGGGACAGCATCAAGGGAACCGTCGGCGCGCTGCAGTATGAGGTGACCGACGAAGGAACCGAGATCCCCGGCACGCGGGTGCGCAAAGAATGGGAATTCACCGTTCCCGCCATCGCCAAGGAAATGCGTACGCCCGTGCCTGCGCCCGAGGTGACGCCCGTGCCGGCCGGCGTTCAGGAACAAGCGCTGATCGTGGTGGGGGATAGCCCCTCTACAAGGACGGCAGAATCCTACAAGGCTGCTTATCCCGGCGCGCCCGTCATCTATCAAAACGGCCTGTATGACGAAATCGGGATGAACTATACCACCGATGCCATCCTAAAAGGCGATCTTGAATGGGACGTGATCGGGGCGTCCACCAGCCAGATCGATTTGCCTTTGCTGATAGAGGGCGGTTACCTTGCGGATTTGTCCGGATACAAAACGCTGACGGAAAAGGTATCCACCCTGCAGCCGGCCGTCCGGGATGCACTGATGCGGGACGGCAAACTGTACGCTGTGCCCCAATGGATCAATAACAGGATCTACTATTGCGGCTCGCCCCGTGCCGACGTGGACATCTGGATAGCCTCCGGGTTTACGCAGAATGATATTCCCAAAACCATCGACGAATTGTGCGATTTCATCGACAAGTGGCTGGACCGCCCTGCAAAGGAGCGGGAGAAGGGGATCATCAGCATAAGCGGCGTCGAGGGCGGCTATCGTGCCTGGCTGCTGGATATGCTGCTGGACCAGTACACCGACTATTATGAGTATGTGAATGAGCCGCTGACCTTCGATACCGAGCTGTTTGCCCGCTTGCTCAAGCGCATTGACGAGGTATCCGCCCGCCTGCACAAAGAAGAAAAGGCAGGCCAAGGAAAGATGAGCCTATTTAACGATGCCCCCAATCCCATCGGTTCCGCCGCACGTGTCGCGCCGCTTCGCCTGTCAGGTGACCTGCCCTACCTGGCATCCTCCGAAATGACGGTGTACATCGTCAATCCCAAGAGCAAGCATATGGAGCAGGCCGCCGCCTATGCGGAGTGTGCGCTCACAGGCATAGAGGAGGACAGCCAGCGCGCCATGCTCTATGAAGGGCTCACGCCCAAAGACCTGCCCAATACAAATCGCGAAAATGTCCTGGCGGAATGCGAAAGGATCATAACCCATTGGGAAGGCCAGGTGGCAAGCGCGAAAACGGACAGCGAGCTTGAGAAGGCAAAGGAAGAGTTAAAACGCATGAAGGCCCGCAAGCAGGAGCTGACCGACAAGCTCTATACCGTGGGTGCGGAGGAGCTTGAAGCGTATCAGAAAAACATCGCGCCCCATCTGTTCTTCCCGGTACAAAAGTTCTTCAATAAGAACAGCGACATCTGGATTGCGATGGATACGCTGAAAAAGAACTATCTGGCAGGGAAGACAACGGATGAAGCGTTCATCAAGGCATTGGGTGAATTGGCACATAAGGCGGAAGCTAAATAGCCTTGATTGATGCAGGGATACCGGGATAGCCGCACCATGGCATAAGCATACAAAAGAAAACGGTATCCAGGGGCGCTCAAATGGTTCCGGAATCCCAGCCCCGCCGGCGGATCCGCGCCGCCGGCAAGGGCTGGTTTCCGTTACCCATCGGTGCGGAATTCTCATGCCATGGCAAAATTTCGGCATGCATGTAACTTTTATCCATACTTTTCCGTCTACCATATGAATGGCCATGATAATTTGAAGCAAACAATCCATGGATACCTATGAAAGAGGAAGGATCATACAAAAGATGAAACGGTTTTATTTGGTATTGCTTGCACTGGGTATTTATTTCTTCATCCTGTCCGCATCCGGGGAGGCTTTGGCCCTTGCTCAGGCGGATGAACAGCCGCTGTACGAAGCCTTTTCCAATGTCGCCTTCCATATCCGCAAGACTCCGGAAGACAGCAGCCGCCGGATCAAGGAGGTTGGATCGCACGAATCCCTGCTTGTATATGAATATGGCGAACAATGGTGCAAGGTGCAGTACGACAATGCGCTGGGGTATTGCAAGACAAAATGGCTTTACCGTTACCGTTCCCTGCAGCCGGAGAAAGCCTTTGTGCCCGGATATCCGGCGCAGGAGGGCTTCGCCCGGGTGGCAGCTCCGGTCCATGCGGCAGTCTCCGGCTACGGGGGAAATAATCTGCTGCCAGGGAACCTCCTATCCGTTCACCAATGGAATAACCAAGAGGCAACCATCCATATGATGCGCGCTACGGCTTCCATCGCTGCCGATGGGCTGGCATTCACCCCTTATGTATTTTGGGAGAATGCCCAAACAGGAGAAGCCATTGGCGGCTTTACGACCTACTACAATGAAAAGACAGGCGGCAAGCTTGGCAAGAACAGACAGTGGAATATTGAGCTGGCTTGCCGGCGTGTCCATGACACGGTGATACCTGCCGGGGAAACATTTTCCTTTAACGCCCTCTGCGCTCCCTATAAGAAGACCAATGAATACAAAATGGCGCCGAACATCAGCAGTGACGGGCAAGGGTACGGCGGCGGCGTATGCCAGTTGACCACCACCATTTATAACGCTGTGCTGGGCCTCCCGCTCAAGATCGAAGAATGGTCCATCCACAAGGATTCGGGCGTCCCGTACATACCCAAGGGCTTTGATGCCGCCGTTGGCAGTTACAGTGACTTCGTCTTCAAGAACACGCTTCCCTATGCGATCCAATTGGCGGCCATGCCCCAAGATGGCGTGCTGACCGTATTGATATACCGCAATTGATTATATATTCCGCTTAGCCGTTGCTTGGCCCGTAGGGGTCCGAGCTGTCAAGCACCGCTCCCGTATAGGCATCGATGGCCACCTCGGCCAGGAAGTTGTCCTGGCTGTCATGGAAGGAAACCCTCCAAATGGGTATGTCAGGGTTTTGCATGCTGTAAATGAGCCCGATTTTCCAACTGTCCAGCTCGGATTGAGGCACGTCGTACTTGTCGAATATCTCCGCCTTCGCAAGCTCCGTCGCCTTTTCCTGCTGTATGGCCCTGGCGTCTGGCAGGCCGTAGCTGCCATCCATATACAAGGCGCTGAACTCCGCCTTGTCTTGAAGGAGCCAGTAGGGAAAATGGCCCTTTTCAGCCTCCCATTGCGCCATGGCATTGCGCTGCTCCGCCATGCGCTTTTCCTGCTCGGTTTGAAGCCGATAAAGGGTGACGTCGCTTGTTTGAAGCACCTGTCCTGTGGGGGAGGAGAGTATTGCCTCAAACTGGATATTATACTCCGGCCGCTTGAATATCACGCTCCACATCTTGGCGCCGGGGTCTTCATCAGGGATGGTATAGAAGCCCAGGTAAGTTTCATATTCCTCCTGCTGTTCACCTGTGGATTCTGTCAGCGTTATGAATTTTTCCCAGGCGATGCGCACCGCATCCTCTTTCTGAAGATCGCCGGCCTGCGGCATCATATAATAATAGTCATGGACACCACCATAGGTCTCTTCCAACTGTCCATACCATGCCTTGTCTTCCAGCGGCCAATATTCGAGAAGTGTGCCAAGCTCGGCCTGTTTTTTAGAGACCAGATCGTGAAATGTGTTCAAGCTGTCCATTCTTTCCCGGGAGATATCATCAAAGCGGTCGGGCAAAGATGCGTCCAGCGCCGATTGGGTGCGGCCATCCAGTGCGATATCCCCGCGCCTGACAAAACCAAGTTTCTCGCCATAGCGCACGTGGTACCATTTGTTCACGAGCCCCAGCAGCGTTACCTCTGTGCCGCTGAGAATTACGTCCAGCACAAGGGACGTATCGTCGTTGAGCCGGTATAAATTGGTGTGGGAGGTAGGGGAATCGGCTGCCACCTGCGCGGTGGGAAGCGTGCTGTGCTGCGTGGCGGAAAGATAATATAATGGGATAAAACCGCTGATGCCTTCTGTAGAGCCGTCGCCGCCGATGCTCACCCGCGCCCAGTTGTTTTGACCGTCCTTGCTGTTCCATTCGGGCAACGAGCTGCTTGCGCGAAGCTCCAGGATGGTTGCCTGCGTGCCGCTATAATATATCCCTATGGGAATATCAATATCGCCTGTACTTGGAACCGACAGCACCGGCGCCCCCGGCTTTCCGTCCGGACAATAGACATAGGCAGTCTGGCCTGCTTCAAATGCCCCTTGAGCCGGCAGCTCGGGCAGGTAGCTGACGGCAAACGCCATGCTAACGCCAACGGCAAGCGTCAGGGTCATGCAAACCATGGCTGTGCCAAGCTTCTTTCCCTTGTCCTCCATAATGGAGAGGATGCGGCGTTTCATGCCGTTTTTTCCTGCGTAGAAGCTGGTGGAAACCGCAGTGCGCAGGCGGGATTGCCTGCGGATAACGGCAATGATGGTCTCGCTGTAAAACCGGCGGGTTTCCAAATCAGCGTTTATTGTAACGGAAGCATCGCAGCTTGCCTCCATATGGAAACAAAAGGACCGGTTCATCAGGTAGATCACAGGGTTGAACCAGTGCATCGCGATTGCCAGCAGCATCGCCGCCTTGGCCCACAGGTCACGCCTGCGCAAGTGGGTCAGCTCGTGGGTGAGCACCATTTGCAGCTCATCCCTGCTCAAATCCATATCCGGCAGCAGGATAGCCGGGCGGAAAAGCCCCGTAAGCATGGGGCTGTCTACCGGCGGGCAGAGCATAAGCGAAACCTTCTGTTTGATGCCCATCGCCGCCTTTACTTGCTGAAAAGCCTTTATGTACTCCTCCTGGCCGATGGGCTTGCCCCACCGCCTCACGACCTGGGAAAAACGAAAATGCTTGTATAGATGGATCGCAAGCGTTAAAACCACGCCTGCCAGCCATACAAGAAACAGCACCTGGACCCATGTAAGCCCCGGAGCATTTTGAACCGTCCGCGACGCCGCCTCCCGGGAAATATCGTACAGCGCATGGCCGGCCGGCACGGGCGCCGTTTGCGCAGGCATGCTCAGTGCGATGGAGCCCGCCTGGGGGACTGTTACCGTCACGACCGGGGCAACCGCATGGGGCCGCCACGGCACCAGAAAGCCAGGCAAAAGCGTAAGCCATGCCCAGTAGATCCCCCTGGGGCTGTACCGCCTGCTCAGGAGCGGGATGACAAGCAGCAGCAGAAGCGCCATGGCTGATGCGCTCAGCGTACATTCCAGCAGGTTTTTTAAAAACAAGGGCATCCTACTCTTCCCCTTTCTTCTGCTGCTTCACCCATGCCGCAAGCTCATCCAGCTCCTTTACGGTCAGCCGGCTGCTTTGCAGCGCGTTGAGCAGGCTCACGTAGCTTTTTTTGTGGTAGCGGCTCACAAAGCTTTCGGTCTCCATTTGCAGATACTCTTCGCGGCTGATGACGGGGTAAAACGACCTTTCACGCCCCTCGCCTTTTTCCACGCGCAAAAAGCCCCGTTCCGTCAGGCGGGCAAACAGGGAAACCACCGTCTGGATCTTCCAGCCCCTTCCCTTGCCGATTTTCTCCATGACCATCGAGGTGGTAACGGGCGGTTCCCTGTCCCACAAAAAATCCATGATCTCAAATTCGGTATCAGGCAAACGCTGGGATTTCATGGGGCATGCCTCCTTCTTCCGTTGAAAGACAACGTGTCTTAAATTTATACTACACGCTGTCTTGCATTTTGTCAATAGGGCTTGACAAAAAAGTAAGACGCAGTGTAGTATATTTGTAAGACGGATCGTGTTACAATTGGGGAGGGAATCAAATGGGGAAAAGATTACCGGAACGTGCAATCATTGTACCAGTGCTTTGCCTGCTGTTTCTGGCCTTTGCTCCTTCCGCCCTGGCACAGGAGGATGCGCTGTATTTGGGAGGCGGAGAATTTGACAACATGCATCACCTGCTGGAGCTGTCCGATGGGAATATCATATTGAGCTTAAGCACCTATATACGCGAGGATGGAAAAACGCCGCTTCCCCCAAATACGGTCAACGGCAGCCTTTTGTGTATTGGACAGGGTGGAAAGCTGCTTTGGCAGCTTCATGCGGGGGTGGATGGGGAAAAGGGCTTCTATACCCATATTTCAGCAGATAATACGGTGAATTGGAACTTGACGGCGTATCGCGATCTGATCAGCATGGGCGCGTCTGTTTTGCCTTTGAAAGATGGGATGGCGGCCATTGGCCGTGTTCTGGGCTCAACAGGCGGCATAACGAAGCTGAATGAGGCTGGCCGGGTGATATGGGAGATGTCCCTTGCAGAAAACGGAGTGAGCATGCTGGACTTTGGGACGATAGCCTCCAATGGCGATATCATCGCCGTCGGGCACCGCATGAGCGTAGATTAGGGGCAGCCGGTAGGGGCGCCCAGGGGAGTGGTCGCCCGCGCAAATAAAGACGGAAGGCTCCTTTGGGAAAAGGAATTTGAATTGCTGCGTTCATCCGGCTTGTTTGAAGATGCGCTGGAGATCCCGCAGGGTACGCTTGTATGCGGCATCATAAAAACCGATACGCGGCTTAAGTTCTATCTGCTGGATGAACAGGGAAACGAAACCGCTAGTTGGGAGGACTATACCGAGGACGAGGTATACCGGAGCGGCAAACTTTGTTTGATCGGCGGCGAGGCGTGGGCCTGCCTGAATGTTGATAAAGACAACAGGTCATTCATTGAGCTTCGCAGGGTTATCTTGCCTGAATAAACCGGCAATGGCAGAGAAAAGGCGGCCGATCATAGGATAAGGAGCTGTTTTTATGAAGAGATTCGTTTGCGCATGGGTGATCCTGATGATGTTTTGCAGCGCCGCTCTTGCCGCCGGGCCGATAGAGCCCACGGCGGACGATCTGTCCGTGGAGACGGTACGGCGCATTGCCACCGAATTTTTCCTGAAGGCCACGGGCTTCTCGGAAACCGGGCTGAAGGATTTCACCTTTTCGGCGGACCTTTGGCCGGAGGTGCCCCGCGCTCAGGGCGTATGGCCAAGGCATTATACAGCCACCTTTACGTATATTGACAACAGCACCTATGCTTTTTGGGTCAATATCGCTTCGCCGTCCGGTGAAATCATGGAGGCGTATGACGGTGATTTTCCCTATGAAATTGCGGAATTGAAAAAGCAATTTGCCTTGGACAGCGCCGTTGCCGAAGCTACAGCGGAATGGGAAATTGAAAAAGGTCCGCATTTCTTTTGGAACTATGCGGACAAAGTGGCGTTTTACAGGCAGTATGGAAGCCTTCCCGGAATATTCTTCAGCGAAATGCCTGCAACGCTTCCGGAAGAGGGCGATTTGACAGAGGCGGAGGCGATTGCGCTTGCCAAAGAGCAGCTTGGCATGGAGTATAAGCTTTCAGGCGGGGAGATAGACGCGATGCGCGTGGATAGTTGCTTTTACTCGGAATTTTATACGAACACCGTGGGAAATTCGCCTTGCTGGGTTTTCCTCTTCCGTGGCGGCACGCCTGATGAAAACGGCATTTATCCGCTTCTTTATCAGGTCAATGTACCCTCCCCCTCGGGCCTTATTGATGCCAGGCGCAACATGAAAATGGATGATATTGTACGGCTGGGATTCAGCGAAGCGACCGCCAGCTTCCTGACGGAGATATCACATCTTTACTACAATCCCGACGGCGGGCGCTTTTTCCATAATGATCCGAACTGCGGCGGCGTATTAAAAAAGTACCTGCCAATGACGGAGTTCGATACGGGCATGCTTTCCATGGAACCGTATAGCAGCCTTGCCCCATGCAAAAAGTGCGTACCGCAGTAACCGGCGGCGCGGCCGGTGGACGTAGGCGCATCTATACGCTTCTTGAATGGCATATTTTTTCAAACTGTATATCTTTCAATAAGCCCACCACATCCTTCATGCGGAGCATATCGAATTTCTTCAATATGCTGTTCACCTGGCTTTTGATGGTGGCTTGGGATACGTAGCGCGTTTGTGCGATATCCTTGTATGAATTGCCTTCGTAAATGCAGCGCAGAACCTCAAATTCACTGTTGGTGAGCTTTGTGAGAATGTTCAGGGCAAACAGCAGGCTGGTATGCTGCTTTTGCACCCTGGTAAACTCCGCCACGATCTTTTCGGCCACATCACTGCGCAGCATCAGCTTGTTTTGGTGCACGTTGTGGATGGAATTCACGATCTGGGCGATGGAATCGGTTTTTACAATATAGTCCATGACGCCCGCGTTGTAAGCCTGGAACAGCATCTCGTCGTCCGAATGGATGGTGAGAATGATCACCTTCACCCCCGGTGCTGTTTCTTTTATCTTTTGCGCCGCGGCAATGCCCGCCGTCTCCGTTTCCATCTGGATGTCCATCAGCACCACGTCCGGCATGAGCGTCTGGGCAAGGCGGACGCCCTCTTTTCCGCTGGAGGCGGTGGCCACTACTTGAAAGCCCGTCTCCCGGCCCAGTATCATCTGAAAATACTGGCATATATCCTGGTTGTCGTCTACGATCAGAATGCGTATCATGCGCTTTCTCCTTTATCTGCCGCGGGGCAGCAAAAGCTCCACTGTTGTATAAGCCCCCTGCTTGCTGCGTATGCGTATATGGCCGTAATGGGCCTTGACGACGCTGAACACGTAGGAAAGGCCTATTCCCCAACTGTTTTTCTTATCCTTGGTGGAAACATACGGGCGGTATACCTTTTTCAAAAGCTTTTTGGGTATGCCGCAGCCGTTGTCTGAAACGGAAAAATATACCCAGCTATTGCTTGTGTATACGGTGAGGATGATCCTGGGTTCCTTTACTTCCGCCGCGGCCAGCGCCTCCAGCGAATTGCCGATGATATTGCCGATGGCCTCGGTGATTTGATAAAGGTCGAACCGCAGGGGAATATCGTCCTGCTGGTAAATCTTTTCAATCGTCACGTTGCCTGGGTTGGACTCTTCCATAAGCGCGCTTTCGATGGCATCAATGAAGTTATGGTTCATGGCGCGTATGTTCATGTTATGGATATTGTTGAGGGTCCGGGAAACCTCGCTCAGGTTTGCGTCGCATATATCCAATATTTTTTGAAGCTGCTCCCGCCCGCCGGTGCCTTCGCGGCTTTCCATGGCGCTTTGGGCCAGGATGCGGATATTGAAGATCAGATTCTTTTTGCTGTGCATTACATTGCGCACGTTGGCATACAGCGCGCTTAAGTTGCGGCGGATCCCCCTTGCCTTGAAGCCGTTGAGCAGGTTGTCCGTATGGAAGCGGATGATGATAAAGAAAAGAAAACCGAGGACTACCAGGGCAATAATGGGTAGGAAAGTGGTATACAAAACAGGCACCTGGGTGGAAAGGTAATACCGCCAGAAGCCCGATGCAAACACATTGCCCACGGAGGGGCGGAATTCGCCGATAAAGAACATCAGAAAAAAGGTGGCGTTCAACAGCCCCAGGCTGACCGCAAGGCCGATGAGCTGCTCGGAAAAAAAGGTGATCCTGTTCCGCAGGTAATTGCGCACCAGGTAAATGACCGGATAAGCCAGGTATACAAGGGCGAGGCCCGTCATGACCATATCCAGCGCGGAAACAATCTGGGTGAAATAGAAGCGTCCCGCTTGCTGCCTGTGATAGTTCAGGTACAGCGCATAGGCGGTTTCGGGATGATAAAATACAAAGAAGAGCAGGGGATAGCTGCCCAGCAAAATATAAAGCTGCCATGATGCCTTTTTGTGCGTCCGCCTTTCACTGTGGCGGATGCTGTTGTGGAAGGAATGGACAAAGAACACCA
>JAEWWY010000005.1 GCA_023458835.1 Bacillota bacterium | reverse complement strand
AAGGGCATGCAAGGCATCAGTATCCCGCTTCGATCTGCATGATCCTGTCATACAGCATTTGATTGACGGGCACGGAAATCCCATGCTTTTCCGCCAATTCCAGCACTGTGCCCGCGAACAGCGCCACCTCGCTTGGCCGTTTCGCCTCCACATCCTGGCGCATGGAAGGTTTTCCGCCCGGGTCCAGCGTACCCAAAAGGCGGAGCCAGTATTGCAGATCCGCCTCGGTCAGGCTCACTTTTTCCAGCTCCGATAAGGCGATAACCTCCCGCATGGCGGCAATCATGGTCTCCCTCTGCGGGCCCTCCCGCTGTATCGCGCCATAATCCGGCCCGAATACGGCCACCGTTTGGTTGCCACCCACATTCAGCATGAATTTCCCCCACATCCGCTTTTGCATATGCGCATCCACTTCATAAGGGAGATCCATGCGGTCGAAGAAGTCTATGATTCTTTGCACCTTTTCGGGAACGGGTTCTCCGTCAGGCGGCCCAATGCAGAGCTTGCCCCTGTTTTTGTAGGTGAGGCGGCCTCCCACCTTCACCGCATCCATGCCCTGGGCCACGCAATAGACCACCTTGTCCATGCCATAGGCTTTGGCGATGATCCCTTCGCTGGTGATGCCATTCAAAAGCGACAGGATCAGCGTATGGGGACCTACCTGGTTTTCAATGGCTTTCAACGCGTCATTTAGCTGCAGATACTTCACCGCGATCAAAACCAGGTCAGCGGGCGGTGCTTTTTCCTCCGGCTCCACGTAATGAAAGTCGCAAATTTCCCCGTTCGAGTATACCTTCTCCTGCCGGTACCTGAAAATTCTGTCCCTGCCGGCGATGATCCGGAGATCTTCCTTTTCCATCCGCTTGGACAAAAGGTTCCCAAACAGCGTTCCCAGCGCCCCCAGGCCGATGATCGCCACGGTTTTGATTTCCTGCATAAGCTTATCCATCCTGTTCTTTTGTAGCATACTGTTACTTCACGCCGGCATCGTTGCTGTAGCCCCGCTGCTCCCAGTAGCCTTTATAGTTGGGATCATCCGATAGGGTGATGCTGTTTACCCAGCGCGCCCATTTGTAGCCCAGCTTGTCCTCCGCCACCACAATAAAAGGATAACCCATCTCCGGCGGCAGGTCCAGCCCGTTGGCCCCATAGGCCAGAATGAGCTGCTTGTCGAGCACCGTTTTGAGCGGCAGCGATGTGGTATACCCATCCACAGAGCCGAAGATCACCGTCACGGCCTCAGGCTGTATGCCCGCCTTATCCATCAGGTCCGCCAAAAGCGTGCCTTTCCAGAGGATGGTGGCATCCCACCCCTCCACGCAATGCAGGGTGATCAGCCGCTCATGGACAGGCAGAGCCTTCACCTCATCATAGGAAAAGGTTGCGGGCGCATTCACCAGCCCGTTCACGGCCAGGGTATAGCCGTTTACATCCACCTGCTGGACGCCCTTGATGGAATTGTCCCTGGGGCCGATAGCAGGGTCCATCCGCATGCCCTGGTACTCCGTGACCTCATTTACCCTGTACCGCCGCTGTGTCGCTGCGGAAACGCCGTCCGCCGCGCTCCTTGGCTGCTGATTGCCCGCAGAATCGGCGCACCCGGTCAGCAAAAGAAGAAGGAACAGAAAAGCCGGCCATTTGTATTTCATGAAAGCATCCCCTTTCTCCTTCATGATAACCCAAATGGGCCGGCAAAACAAAAGAAACTCCCGCCTGCTTTTTGGCATTTGTCAGTCGCCGGCAGGATCTTCCATCATGGTGGCCACCCTGTATCTATGAAGATGGCCGTCATTTTGCGTCGTTACGGCTTCCATGAAGTGCACGTGCCTGTCGCCTACCTGAATGGCCCCGCCAGTCCTGCCCCAGCCCTCATGGGAGTGATCCTCATAAAAGTCTGTGCGGAATCTCACATCATGGTAGTGGTTGTTGTTGCCCAGCGGCCTTGCCTCCCCTGAAACAGTGGCAAAGCGGTGATTGTGGGGGTCCGCATGCTGCTGGGCGATTTCCACGGAACCTTGCACTTCATGCACGTGAAACTGCGTTCCCGGGCGAACCTGGCCGCAGCCTGAGCCGCCCACGCCGCCTTGCGCCTGGGCCGCGTATTCCGTATTCCCTTGCTGCCAGCCCTGGTATTGCGCCGCATTTTGTGTATTCCCCTGCTGCCAGCCCTGGTACTGGGCGGCATTGGGGGCGTTCTCCTGTTGCCAGCCTTGATATTGGGCCACGTTTTCCGTCTCCTTCTGCTCTGTCTCAGCCTGTACCTGCTGCTCCACAGCTTCGCCATCCCGGCCTTGGGCTCCCATGACCGCTCTGTCCTTTACGCAATTCTTATCATCAATATACATTAATATCCTGGGATCCTCACACGGCTCATCCCAGAGGCCGTGGCGGCCGCGATGGCAATGATGGCCGCGGCGGCCCCTCTCCATTCCCTCCGCATCGACGATGCCGTTATATCTGCTTTCTTGTTCCATATCCATACCAACGCGCTCCTTTATGATGAACCGATACATTTCAAAATGGCACCATACAATCTATCGCACAAAGCGCTCAAAGGCGCAAATGGTGATAGATTCATGCCCATTATGAGAATATGCGGAACATCAGGCAAGTGTGACCCAAGTCAAAAAGACCGCCGGCGTTTCCCCGGCGGCCTGGTTGCATAAAGGGCAGGAAACATTACTCCGCTGTCTTGGTGATCAGGGCAACCTCGACGCCGATCTTGGGTTCCACGGTCTTGCCGGCCAGGAAGTCCACGGCGGTCTGAACGCCAATGATACCCATCTGGTCGGGCAGTTGCTGCACGGTGGCCATCATGGTGCCTTCCTCAATGGCGGTCAGGGCGTCCTTGTCGGCGTCAAAGCCCACGATGATGATATCGCTGCGGCCGGCCTGCTGGCAGGCTTCCACAACACCCAGGGCCATCACGTCATTATGGCAGAACACGGCCTTGACGTCAGGGTTGGCCAGCATCACGTTCTCCATGATGGACAGGGCCTGGGTACGGTCCCAGTTGCCGATTTGGCTGCTGACGACCTTGATATTTTCGATGGTGTCCACCGCCAGGTGGAAGCCTTCGCCCCGGTCCTTGGCGGCGGAAGCGCCGGCCTGGCCCTGGATCTCAGCGATCTCGCCGCCATCAGGCAGCAGGGAGATGATGTATTCGCCGGCGATCTTGCCGCCGAACACGTTGTCGGAAGCGATGTGGCTGACGACTTCGCCGCCGTTGGAGGAGCGGTCGATGGTGATCACGGGCACGCCGGCCTTGTTGGCCAGTTCGACCACGGCGGGAGCCGCGTCGCTGTCAACGGGATTATACAGGATGGCATCCACGCCGCGGGAGAGCAGGTCTTCCATGTTGCTGACGTCTTTGGCGGCGTCATTGGCGGCGTCCAGAACAATGACTTCCACGCCAAGCTCCTTGGCCTTTTCCTGCGCGGCTTCGTACATGGTGACAAAGAACTGGTTGGCGGTGTCGGAGAGCATCATGCCGATGGTGACGGTCTTTTCCGCCATAGCGGGCGTAAACGCCAGCGCCATCATGGCAACCAGGGCGAGAGCGAGGATTTTCTTCATGGGTGTTCCTCCTACATGGTTTTTTTATTTAGCACACGGGGTATCTCACCCCGTATCACTAGCGCTGCAAAATTACCGCTTCTTTGTGTTGGCGTCCAGCAGCACCGCCGCCAGGATCACGCCGCCCTTGATGATGGTCTGCAAGTGGGGCGACGCGTTTGTCAGGTTCAGGATGTTGTTGAGCATGCCGATGATCACCGCGCCGATAATGGTATAGAGTACATGGCCTTCGCCGCCCCGGAGCGATGTGCCGCCGATGACTACCGCCGCGATGGCATCCATCTCATATCCCTGGCCCGCCAGGGGCTGGGCTGCCGCCACCCGGGCCGTTGTAATGACGCCTGCCACGCCCGCCATCAGGCCGCTGGCCATAAAACCCAGAATCTTCGTTTTGGCGACACTGATGCCCGAGAGGAATGCGGCATCCTCATTGCCGCCGATGGCGTAAATGTGGCGGCCATAGGCGGTTTTGTTCAGTATGTAATACACGATGGCGTAGATCGCCGCCATGATCACGATGGGAACGGGCAGGAAATCGTTGAAGAGCGCACCCTGGCCGATAGGCTTGAAGATGCCTACGCCCGCCGCCTTGTTGATGGAAATGGATGCGCCGTTGGTCAATACCAGCGTTGCTCCCCGGAAAATGGACAGGGAGGCCAGCGTGGCGATCATAGGCTGCAGGCGGCATTTTGCCACGAAGAAGCCGTTGGCCGCGCCTGCCCCGGCGCCGATCAAAAGCGCTGCCGCCACGGCCAGCACCGCCGACCACGGGCTGTTCATGCGCGCCATCAGATATGCCGCCATGGCCCCGGAAAAGCCCAGCACCGAGCCCACGGAAATATCAATGCCGCCCATCAATATGGTGAAATATACGCCGGAAGCCAGGATGGCGTTGACGGAAATCTGCTTGAGGATATTGGTCAGGTTATTGACCGTGAAAAAGTGGTCGCTCAAAAGGCTGAATACCACAGTCACAAGCAGCAGAATCAAAAGGGGCCGCAATTTGTTAAGGATGGCCGTGGTTTTTTTCAGCGTCATGGCGGTCACAACTCTTTCCTGCAAAATCAAAGCATCCTTGCGTATCAAGCCAGTATCATTTCCATAATCTTTTCCTGCGTAGCATCTTCACGGCTCAGCTCACCCTTCTTGCGGCCTTCGTTCAGCACAAGAATGCGGTCGCTCATGCCAAGAATTTCGGGCATTTCCGAGGAGATCATCAAAATGGCCTTGCCCCTTGCCTTCAGTTGGTTGATGAGCAGGTAAATCTCCTTTTTCGCGCCCACATCAATGCCCCGGGTCGGCTCATCCAGGATGAGCACCTCGGGCTCGGTCATCAGCGCCTTGGAAAGCACCACCTTCTGCTGGTTGCCGCCGGAAAGGTTGCGCACCAACTGCTGCATGGTGGGTGTTTTGATGTTGATCTTTTCGATATACTCGCGGCAGACGGCCCTTTCCTTTTTCCGGTCCACCGTGCCGCGGCGGATGACCGCCTTCAAGGATGACAGGGTGATGTTGGTGCGAACGTCCAGCACCATTACAAGGCCGTTGCGCTTGCGGTCCTCCGTCATATAGTACAGCCCCCTGCCAATGGCCTGGCTGGGCCTTTGAGGGTGGAAATGATTCCCGTTCAGCATAACCTGCCCCTCATGCCAGGGATGCACGCCATAGAGCGTTTGCGCCAGCTCCGTGCGGCCCGCGCCTACCAGCCCTGTCACGCCCAGCACCTCGCCCCTTCGCAGGTCAAAGGAGATGTCATGGACCAGGTGGTTGTCAAGGCCCTTCACCGACAGCACCACTTCGCCCGGCATACTCCGTTCGTAAGGGAACTGCTGGTCCAGCGCGCGGCCTACCATCATGCCGATCAGCTTATCCTGGGTAAGCTGTGCGACGGGTATCTCCCCAATGAAGGCGCCGTCCCGCAAAATGGTGGCCCGGTCGCATATTTCAAACACTTCCTTGAGCCGGTGGGTGATGTATACGATGCCCTTCCCATTGCGCTTCAGCTCACGGATGATGGCGAACAGGCTTTCCACTTCCTCGTCGGGCAGCGCGTCCGTCGGTTCATCCATCACGATCACCTGGGCGTCCAACAGCAGCGCCTTGGCGATTTCCACCATCTGCTGCTGGGCGATGGACAGCGTATCAACGGTGCGCTTGGGATCCAGGCCGATGCGCACCAAAGCAAGCATTTCCCGCGTCTTTTCCACCATGGCGCGTATGTCAAGCGCACCGGACCTTCTGCGAAGCTCCCGGCCTAAAAAGACGTTTTCATAGATCCGCATCTTGGGGATGAGGTTCAGCTCCTGGTGGATGATGGCCAGGCCGTCGTCCTGCGCCTGGCGCGCGTTTTGATACGCCACCTCACGGCCTTTGAACGTGATGGTGCCTTCGTCCCGCTGATGGACGCCTGTAAGCACCTTCATCAGCGTGCTTTTGCCCGCGCCGTTTTCGCCCAGCAGCGCCATCACCTCTCCCTCATAGACGTTCAAATCTACATTGGAGAGTGCTGTTACGCCGGGAAACCGCTTGACGATGCCCCGCAATTTCAGAATCTCGTTGCCCATTCATCCTCCGCGAAGACGTTCCGGTGTGGATACGTGTTCCCGCCGCAGCAAGCAACACGTTTTGAACACTTTGCACGATGTAATCGAATACATAATAGCAGAACAGGACAACTATGTCAATATACACAATCATTTATGTCGTTGCCCTGCGTACCAATTCCACAGGTAAAATATGCTGTTGGGATTTGACCTTTCCCATTTCCATCAAATCAAGCAGCGCCTTTACGGCAATCCGCCCCATCTCGTCCGTCCTTTGCCGGATCGTTGTCAGGGGTTTGGAGCACTGCTGGGCGATGGACATGTCATCAAACCCAACGACCCTGACCTGCCTGGGAACGCTGACGCCCAGCCTGTGCAATGACGTCAGCGCGCCTACCGCCACAGTGTCATTGGCGCAGAACAGCCCATCAAAGGGAAGGCCGGAGGCCACCAAGCCGCTCACCTGCCTTTGGGCCTGGTCAAAGGTGATCTCGTCCAGCTTCAGCACCAGCCGCGGGTCCACAGGCAATCCCGCCGCCAGCAAAGTCTCCCGCCAGCCCTCGTAGCGGTCGGTATAGGTGGATACCTTCCGCTTGTCCGTTAAGATGCCGATCCTTGTACAGCCCTTCCCGATCAGCTCCCTGGCCGCCAGGCGGCCTCCCTCCCTGTTGTCGGAGGTAACCAGCGCCGCATTGGTTTTTGAGGCGCTTACCGGATCACGGTCAATATAAATGGTGGGCATACCGCTCTGCGGCGCCATATCATCACCGGAGCGCCCGGAAATATAAATCAGCCCCGCAATGCTCTGGGCCCTGAGCATCTTCAGCGACGCTTCCTCCAGCGAGTCGTTCTCCTTGATATTGCACATGACCGCCAGATATCCGTGGTTCAAAAGCGCATCCTGCACCGAAAGCACGATGCGGGCAAAAAACTCGTTGGTGATATCGGGGATGATGACGCCGATGATGTCCGACTGCTGCCGCCTTAGCCCCCGGGCCACCATGTTGCGCATGAAGCCGTGCTGGCTGATCACCGCTTCCACCCGCGCCCTTGTGTCCGGCGCTACGCTGGGATGGTTGTTGATCACGCGGGACACCGTCGCGTCCGAAACACCCGCGAGCTTCGCGATTTCCTTGGTGGACAGCGCCATGACAACCTTCCCTTCCATTTGTAATCGATTTCACAACCGGCCTCTGTAATGCCGCCCGGAAGCGGCATATACGGCGGCCCGTTCATACAATCCTCTCTGCTTTTATGATAATACAAATTCCGCCTGCTGACAACAGCTTTTGTGTTGCGTTTTGCCGCCATCGCAAAGGGCGTATCAGGCGCCGGAAAACGCAAGCAGCTCCCGCACATCCCGATGGATGACCTTGTCCATGCCGTCCCGCATCTCCACCGGCAACAGGATATCGGCCCCTTCTCGCCACACGCCGCGGCCGGCGGGCGCCTTCACCTGGAAGGGCTCCTTTTCCCGGATGGCTTTTACATAATCGTGAATGGAGGACAACGGCCGGTCGAAGATGACCCCCATCATGGCCTCCTCCGGATACATATGGATCTGATGGATATCGGACCCTGCCGTCACCGGCAAGCCCAAGGCTTTTGCATACCGCACGGCCATGATATCATTTTCAGGCCGGTTGGCGGCGTTATAGCCTTCCACGGCATCCACGCAGCCGGTGGAAAGGCGGATGGCGGAAATATAATCCCTGTCCCTGAAGGGATGCGCCTGCACCACGCAGCCGCCTGCCGCATGAACCGCGTCAAACTGCTCTTTGCGCGTCCAGTGCCCGGCCTCGGGATGATCCAGGAGCCACTGCTTGTCCAGGCCGTAGATCAGGTATTCATCGCCATCGAAATGCTCTTCCCAGCCGAAGAACACGGAAAAGCCCGCCCTCTCCCCCGCTTCCCTGGCATCCTCGTATCCGCGGCAGAACAAATGGATGCGTTCCCGCCAGGTTTGATTGCGGGGCACGGCGGTATTGCCCCCAAAGAAATGGTCTGTGACAATGATGCCCGCATAACCCAGGTCCTGATACCGCCTGATATATTCTCTGCCCTGGGAACGCCCGCAGGCACTGGCCTGGGAGGTGTGCAGATGGGTTTCATATATGTACTTCATTATTTTTCTCCACTATACAATCAGCCGTTTCAGCCGTTTCTTCAGAATCTGTCCATAGAACGCATACCCCGGCATGACATCCGCTCCCGAAGGTCCAGGGCGACCGGAAAGCCCTGGTCGCGCCCGCAGGCGCGAACCCCCACAACCGGCCTCATTTATGCAGTCAGCCGTTTCAACCGCTTCCTTAGAATCTGGTCATAGAACATGTACTGCTGCATAACACCCGCATACCCCGCATACCGGGCAAAGGGTGAAATGCCGCCATACTGGCTGTCAATGACCCGCTGGATCCACACATCCACCGGCGCGGCATCCAAGCGGTAATACCCAAAGAGCATCACGCAGCTTGCCACCTTGATGCCCACGCCGTAAAGCGAAAGCAGCTTTTGCAAAAGCGCTTCATCGGACAAGCCTTTCAGCGCGCCAAGGTCCGTTTCCCCCAAAACCACCGCCCGGGCGGCGGCCTGGATATAGGGGGCGCGATACCCCAGGGAGCAATCCTGCAATTCCGCCAGGGACGCCTCCGCCAGCCTTTGGGGCGCGGGAAAGGTATACACCTCCCGCTCTTCCGTCATCAGCCGGCTGCCAAAGCGGCGGCAGAGCTTTTCGATGCCATCCCGGATGGCGGGAATGCTCTTGCGCTGGGAGAGAATGAAGCTTATCAGCACCTCCCAGGGATCCTGGCGCAAAATACGCAGCCCCTGCCCAGCCTGCGCCGCCCGGGTCAAATAAGCATCCCCCTGATCCACAGCGCCTATAAACACGCCAT
>JAEWWY010000004.1 GCA_023458835.1 Bacillota bacterium | reverse complement strand
CCGCCAGGCGGATGCTTTGACCCGCGCCCATCTCCCGAAGCTCCCTATTTCCATATACCCTTGAAATGCCCAAGCTGCTCTTATTCTCCTCCAAAAACAGGAGAACCCGGTCCATATTTTCCGCCGGGCCATCGATCAGGTGAAGGTACGCGCCCATACCGGTAGACTGGGCGCGGCAGATATCCAAAAGCCCCGCCTTTTTCAGCGATTCATCCAGCGATATGGAATGGCTCACATCCCACAGGCCGTGATCGCTGACCAGTGCCACAAACGTATCCCCATATAGACGCCGCCTGTCCAGGGAGGTTAAAAGCTTCCCCACCCGCCGGTCCAGCCGCTGGATGGACTCCTTTGCCTCCGGGCTGTCTGCGCCGTATAGGTGACGCATTTCATCGCAATCTACCAGATGCAGGCTTAAAAAGTCCGGCGGGCGTCTTAGAAAAAGCAATTTTTCCGCAAGCAGCGTAGCATAGTCGTCCAGGTCCGGCTGATGAATGCTTTTGCGCTGCCGGCCATAGCGCGCTTCCATGGCCAATATCCATAGAGCGCTGCCATAACGCAGCATTTTCAAGGTTTGATTTTCCCCTGGAAGGGCCAGGACTTCGGGAAAATTCCAATGAATGTAGGGGCTCTTGCCCGTTAAGGGCCAGAGAATGGAAGCTGTTTTGCCGCCTTTTTCATGGACAAGCTCATGTATCGTGGGCCGCTTTATCTGCGAGGCTTCCCAGTACCAGGGCCTGTCTGTGGGCGCAAGGCCGGGAGAAAAGGGCTGGTTATGAGCGATTCCATGCGCCTGCGGCAGACAGCCCGTAAGGATGGTGGCATGCACGGGATAGGTGAGTGCGGGATAGACGGTCTGAACCTTTTTGCAGGAAATGCCCGACCGGATCAGTGCTCCTATACAGGGCATGCTTTCCAGCAGGGAAAAATCCTTTTCCCACAGCCCATCCAGGGAGATAAGCAAAAGGCGCATGATATATCCCCTTCTTTCCGGAAGGCGGCCGGTCAAATGGCAAAGGCACGTCCTTTGCGCCGTTCAAAGGAAAGCTGCCAGCGGGCTCCGCAGCTTTTGGCGATTTCCTTGGCGCGTTCCACGTGCAGATACATGTGGCCGGTTTGGTGGGCGTCGGAGCCGAAGGTGAAAAATTCACCGCCAAGCTCCAGGAAGCGTCTGATGATATCCGCGCCGGGAATGGGGCTGTCGGTTTCCCTCAGGCCGGAAGCATTGATTTCAAGGGCCTTTCCCTTCTCAGCCAGATGCTTAAGCAGCGTATCGATGGCATCCGGCGCGTGATGGTAACGCATGGGGCGGATATCCGGCGGGTAGGGGGCGAACTTGCCTACATAGCCCAGGTGGGCGATGGCGTCGTAATCCTGAAAATGAAGTATGCTTTCCATCCGTTGTTCCGCATAGCGCCGGTAAGCCTGCATTTGCGTTTTGCCTTCAAAGTATTCGGGGTGGAAAGGGTCCATATTATCCACCAGGTGCAGCGACAGGAGTCGGAAATCCAAAGGCAGCGCATCCAGGGTGGCTGCGATCTCTTCCCGGTAAGGCGCGTTGTCGCCGATCTCGATCCCCTGACGGACAATAAGGGCCGGATATTTTTCCCGCGCGGCAGCTAAATCCCTAAGCCAATTGTCAAAAATGGGCGGCTTGTCCACGCCGGGGTCAGGGTGATGGGGCTCAATATGGTCTGTGATGCAAATTTCCGCAAGGCCAAGGACCAGGGCCCTCTGACATATTTCTTCCAGCGTCTGACGGCCGTCCATGGAGTGGGTGCTGTGAAGATGGTAGTCCATTTTCCGATTGCTTCCCGTATTCATATATACCCTTTCCTGCAAGTAACTAATCAAAATTGGGGATTCTCAAGGGGTTTCATCCCTTGAGCGGGGGTCTCGGGGCGGAGCCCCTGAGCGCTGCGCAGGAGAAAGATCACTGCTTCCCTTACGGGGATGCCGGTGATCTCCGCAAGCGCGCGGCGGTATAGCTGCAACTGGGGCTCATAGCGGGCAAAGACCGCCTTCTCATCCTTGACAAAATCCGTTTTATAGTCGATGAGCACCCAGGCGCCTTCCTCTATAAAACAGCAGTCGATCACGCCCTGGACCAGCATCAGCGGTTCCCGGTTCAGGCGCAGATTGAAGGCCCATTCCCGGTGAACCTTTTCCGCCCGCAGGAGCCGTTGGCCCCAATCGCTTTCAAAAAAGAACTGGAGCCAGTCTACGTACAGCCCTTCCCGCTGGCCGGGGGTGAGCAGCCCCTGAAGGGATAACTGGTCCAAGCCCTGCAAAAGAGCAAGGCGCATCGCTTCCCCGCGGGCATCCTTCAATGGCGCAAGGGGCAGGCATCCCAGCGCCTTGTGGGTGGCTGTGCCCAGGTCTGCGGGGCTTACGGCCTTTTTCTCCAGAAAACCGGGCCGGGCCGGCAGGGGAGACAAACGAAGCGGCAGCGCCAGCTCCTCCGGCCTTGCCTTGAGCTCCGGAGTCTCTTCCCCTTCACCGGGCAGGAAGCCGGGCAATAGACGCTGTTTGCACAGGGAAGTAACGGATGTCTTCAAAGGCAGCCTGGACACTTCCCCTGCCGCTTTCATGGAGAGCCGCCGGGCGGTTTGGGGGGAGATCAAACGCGTATCTTCCGACAATAAACGGGATGTCTGGGTGTGGATATTTTCTTTTTTTTCCACACTGCTTCCTTCCGATTCGCTCCAAACACGGATATTCCAAGGCATCCGATCCTGTGGAAAACCTGTGGAAGTTGTGTATTTCTTTTCATTTTCCACTTCTGTTTCCTGCTTCCCTGTGGAAAAGTCTTCATTCCATGACCGAAGAGCCGCTGCTTCCGGCAGGGTATAGGCTGCCTGGGCGATCCAGTCCAGCATGCTGCCCGCCTTAAACACGCGGTAGGAGCCGGGAGTCATGGCCCATTTCTGAACAGGGTCCTTGCCGGAAGCAGTACCGATCAAAATCAGCCTCTCCCGTGCCCTGGTCATGGCCACGTACAGGAGCCGCGCCCTCTCCGCCTTTTCCTCACCCTGGGCTTTTTGTGCAATGGATTTTTCCACCAGCGTTTTCATGCGGATTCGCTCCTCCGGATGGATGCAGGGGATCCCAAGGCCCAATTCCCGATGGATTTTGATGGGTGAGGCATGGCCGGATACATGCATTTTACTGCCCAGTTCCATGACCACCACGGCCGGGAATTCCAGCCCCTTGCTTTTGTGAATGGTCATGATGCGCACCACATCCTCTGTTTCCCCCAGCACCTTGGCGGTGATGGCGTCGCCGGACTTTTTCAGGTTCTCCCCGTGGGTCAGAAAGCCGTGAAGTCCCTCCCCCTGGGATTGCCCATAAGCTGCTGCCCGCTCGCACAAAAGCCGCAAATTTGCCTGCCGCGCCTCACCGGCGGGCAAAGCCCCTGATCTTGTATATATTCCTGTCTGCAACAGCAATTGCCACAGCAGCTTATCCAAAGGCAGGCTTCGGGATAAAAAACGCCAGCTTTCCAGCTTCTCCGCAATAGAGACACATAGCTGGCCCACCGGGCCGTTTTGCATGGCACAGTGAAAGAATGCGGCATGAAAAGGGATGTCTCTTCCCGGCAGCATAAGCCTGATCATGGCAAGCGTTTCCTCATCTACGGAGAAGCAGGGGCTGCGCAGCGTCGTGAGTAAAGGAATATCCTGCAGGGGGTTGTCCAGCACCTGCAAAAGCGCCATCATGGTAGCGATTTCCGGAAGGCCGAAGTATTCCTCATCCGCTTCGGAATAAACAGGGATGCCTTCCCTGGCGAATACTTCGGCCACAAGGCGCGCGGTGTTTTTCGCTTTGGGCAAAAGCACCGCGATATCCCGCCACCGGAATGGCCGAAGTTTACCTGTTTCCTTATCCATAAATTGCTGATTCATCAGCCGTCGGATGCATCGGGCGGCGCGACGGGCTTCTCGCTCTGCGCGGGTTGGCGTTTCTTCCCCCTCAGTTTCTTCCTCCGCTTCCTCTTCCGATGGGTGCAAAACATGCAGCTCCACCGGAAAATCTTCGCCGGGCGCCCGGCCCGGGATCAGCTTTGCTTCGCTGTCATAGCCGATCTCCGTTACATCTTCCCGCATGACGCTTTCGAATACCAAGTTCACAGCATCTATTACCGGCCTTGCGCAGCGAAAGTTTTCCTGCAGGCTGATGCGGCGGAAGGGCGCGTCTTCCTCTAGGGAGGCCTCCCTGGATTTTTGCAGAAACAGCGTGGGATCGGCCAGGCGGAAGCGATAGATGCTCTGCTTGACATCACCTACCAGGAACAGGCCGCGTCCGCCGTGCACCGCTTGCAAGATGGCTTCCTGGATGCCGGAGATATCCTGATACTCGTCGATGAATACCGCGTCAAACCGGCTGCGCACCGCTTCGCGCAATTCCGGCCGTTTCAAAACGGCAAGCGTTTTATGCTCCAGATCATTGAAATCATATACATTCTTTTCCCGTTTCAGCTCCCCATACCGCCTGCAAACCTTCCTGGCCAGGCGCATTAGCGCCCGCAGGGCGGGCATAGTATGTAAGATGTCCTTGGCCGCCTGGACCATATCCTTTGGTACGCTTTCCAGAATTTTTCCCATACCTTCCCGGATTCTGGTCCGCTGATTCTTTAAATTGTCTCCCCAGGCCATGGTCTCCGGACTCTTTTTGCGCATGGACGGAAACCGGGGGAAATTCCGCTGCTCCCAGGCTCCGCGCAGCGTATCCATAGATTGCCCCGCTGCCATCACAAGCAGCTCAATTTGGCGGATGTCTGCCCGAAGGATTTCTTCGTACGCCGGATCGGCAAAGGGATCATCCAGCATGGACAGCAACCCATTGGCGGCATCCAGGCCGCCTTCCAACTGCAACGCGATACTTTTGGCGAACTGCGCGGCCCAGGGATGATGCCTGATTTCCTCCTCATTTGGGAAGTCTGCCATCCGCTGGTGAAGCCAGCGCCAGGGCTCCGGCAGGGACATCAAGAACCGATACAGATCATCGGCCATCTCCTTGATATCCTTATCCTCAAACTGCTCCGACAGCTCCAGAAATCCAGGCTTTCCTTCCTCATAAGCCGCCAAAAGCGCATCATCCAGCGCCTGATGGTACAGCGCCTCCTGCTCTCCGCCCTCAATCAGCCTCGCCGTGGGATCCAGTCCGGCAGCCTGGAAATGTTCCCTGATCACTTGACCGCAAAACACATGCAGCGTGCTGATGGATGCCCGGTCCACCTTCAGCGCCTGCTCCCGAAGCGGCTCCTGCGCATCCGCCGCCTCATTCAGCGCTTTCAAAATGCGCTCCCGCATCTCCGCGGCTGCGGCCCTGGTGAATGTTACCACCAGCATCCGGCCTACGTCCAGCCCATCCTTTTGGATCAGCGA
>JAEWWY010000003.1 GCA_023458835.1 Bacillota bacterium | reverse complement strand
GTGGAGCTGCTGGAGGCCTGGGAAAAGGAGACCGGCAACAAGGTGGAGGATGCTTCCGCCACCTCCGATGAGGCGTGGAAGACAGGCGTGTTGAACGACTTTGCCGCCGGCAATGAGGCGGACGTGCTGTTCTACTTTGCCAAAACCGCCGATTCCATCCCCATCCTGAGCAGGGTGGTGCCTATCAGTGAGATCAACGCCGCCTATCGCGATGTAAAGCTCAAGGAGAATCCCCTCAGTGCCGAGGCCGACGGCGTGATCTACTCCATTCCCGTGCGCCCCTACTGGGAGGGGCTGTTTGTAAACACCGATCTATTTGAACAGTATGGTTTGGAGCTGCCCACCGACTGGGCCAGGCTGGAAACTGCCATCAGAAGGTTCAACGAAGCGGGCGTCGTGCCCATCGCCGTCAGCTTTGCCGATGTGCCCCACTATATCGTGGAGCTTTTGATCATTGCCAGCGGAACCCCTGAAGAGTACAAGGCCCGTCCAGCCACCATTGAGGAAGTGCCCGATTCCTGGAAGGAAGGTATGGCACTCTTAAACAAGCTGTACGATCTGGGCGCGTTTGCCAAGGATGCCAGCACCACCACCGAGGCCGTCACTTCCCAAATGTTCCGCGACAAGAGGGCGGCCATGCAGTTGGACGGCTCCTGGTTTGCCAACGGCATTCCCGAGGCCAACTGGGAAACCACCACGGTCATGCCCTTTCCCGCCTATGCAGAAGATGCCGAGCCTACCGCTTTTATTGGCGGTATATCGATGGGCTTCTATCTCAGCCGCAAGGCATGGGAGGACCCCTTAAAGCGTGACGCGGCCGTGAACCTGCTGGCTTACCTCACCATGGGCGAAAACGGCCAGCGCCTGGGCGGCTTCTCCTTTGGCGGCGAGCTGCTGGATTCTTCCTACAGATTGCTGGAAAGTCAGGAATTCATGCTTTCTCCCATCCAGGATGATATGAATGCCGAGGCCCGCAGCGCCTGGTTTGCGAAAATCCCCGCGTTGGTGGAGGGAACCGCCGATCCTATGAAGGTGTGGACCGAGGTCATGGCCCTGAACCCCTTTGGAAAGTGATGTATGGATAAGCTGTCATTCAGGAGGTGGCCGTATGTACTCGGTGATATTGGTGGATGATGAGCAGGTGATCCTGCAGGGGCTTATGCGTGTTTTGCCCTGGGAGAACTACGGCTGCCGCGTCGCCGGCACCGCCAGCGACGGGGTGGAAGGCGCCGCCCTCATCCGCAAGCTTCGGCCCGATATCCTCTTTACCGACATCCGCATGCCTAACCGGGATGGACTTTCCATGGTGGCTGCGCTGAAAAGCGAGTTTCCTCGGCTTCAAATAGCCGTGCTCACCGCCTACCGGGATTTTGAGTACGCCCGCCAGGCCATCCAGCTTGGCGTATGCCGGTATCTTTTGAAGCCCAGCAAAATGGAAGAGCTGAAGGAAGCCATCCGTTTCATGACTGCCGCGCTGGACGCAATGCCGGCGGGAAACGGGCCGGAGGATACTGTGCTTCCGGAAAGCGAGGCCGCGGGCAGCTTTGTGGTGAAGGCCGCCATGGCCTTTATGGAGCGGCATTACGCGGAGCGCATCACCCTCTCCCAGGTGGCCGACCATGTGTTCGTCAGCCAGTGGCACCTTTCGAAGCTTATCAACCGCCATCTGAACAAGAATTTCTTTGATATCATGAACCAGCTCCGCATCCAAAGGGCCCGGGAGCTTCTGAAAGATCCGGCCCTCAAGGTCCACGAAATTTCGGATCGGGTCGGTTTTGCCGATGTGGCTCATTTTTCAAAGAACTTCAAGCGTTTGACCGGGAAATCCCCCGTGGAATACCGCGCGGGATTGTAAGGGTTTGCGCAGAGGTTGATATTCTTCTTAAAAAGTACAGCCTTTTCGGATCACTGCTCCATGTATTGCGCATAAAAGCCGAAGCGGAAGATAACACCTGAAAACTGGAAGATTTTCACCATGATCAGGAAACCAAATTCCCAACAGAACAAACCAATTGAGGAAGCCGCTGCATTCAATGTCAGCGGCTTCTTACTTATAATAGGTGCATCGGGCGAAAACTGCCTAATACGAAACGGAGGTTACAAATCATGAAAAAGCTGCTATCCCTGTTCTTGGCGCTCCTGATGATCCTCGCACTATGCTCCTTCGCTTCCGCTGAGAGTAAACTGATCACCGTAGGCTACGCCCAGGTCGGCCACGAATCCGACTGGCGCACCGCCAACACCCAGAACTACTACGACGTGTTCACCAAGGAGAACGGCTTCGAGCTGAGCCTGATCGACTGCGACAACGACAACGCCGTGCAGTTGGAGGCTGTCCGCAGCTTCATTCAGCAGGGCCTTGATTACATCGTCATCGCTCCCATCGAGACTGCCGGCTGGAACACTGTTCTGGCCGAGGCCAAGGAAGCCGGCATTCCCGTCATCATTGCCGACCGGGATGTGGACGCCATACCCGAAGAGTACACAGCCAGGATTGGCACCAACATGGTCAAGGAAGGCGAAACCGCCGGCCTTTGGCTTAGCGAGTACCTGGCCGGCAAGGAAGCGAAGATCCTGGTGATCGAAGGCTCTGTTGGCTCGTCCGCGGCATTGGGCCGCACCGAAGGCTTCAACAACATCGCCAAGGACCATTCCGAGTGGAAGATCCTGGACTCCCAGTCCGGCGACTTCACCCAGGCCGGCGGCCAGCAGGTGATGGAAAGCTTCATCAAATCCTATGAAGGCCAGTTCAATGTGGTGGTTTGCCAGAACGATAACGAAGCCTATGGTGCCATGGATGCCATGGATGCCGCCGGCATCAAGTACGGCGTGGACGGCGATGTGATCATCATCTCCTATGATGCCACCAAGGCAGGCCTTACGTACACCCTGGAAGGCAAGATCCACTGCAATGTGGAGTGCAACCCCATCCAGGCGGAAATCGTAAAGGGCATCCTCCTGAAGCTTGCCAGCGGCGAAGCTGTTGATGCCTTCACCCTTGTAAAGGATGAGGCGTTCTGCGCCCCGGGCATCACCTCCCAGTATGCCACCACCATGACCGAAGAAGTCCTGGCGGGCCGCAAGTATTAAAATCCGCATAGCGGACAATCGCCGGCATAGTATTCAGTGAATGCAGGGATAAGTGGGAGAGGCCGGACAGCTCCTCCCACTTATCCGTTTATGGGAAGGATGGGCGGCATGACAATGTGCCCCCGCAAGATTGATAAGGGAAAGGAGCGGATGGCCATGGAGGAACAAGTCGCCCTGACCATGCGCGGCATCACCATGACCTTTCCTGGTGTGAAAGCGCTGGACGGCGTGGACTTTACCCTGCGCAAGGGCGAGATCCATGCGCTGATGGGAGAGAATGGCGCCGGCAAGTCTACACTTATCAAATGCCTGACCGGTGTGCATGATTTTGATAAAGGCGTAATCCATGTGGATGGCATCGATGGGCCCATCCGCAACCATTCCACGCTGGAGGCGCAGAAACGGGGCATTTCCACCGTGTATCAGGAGGTCAATCTCTGCCCCAACCTGAGCGTGGCGGAAAACCTGTTCATTGGCCGGGAACCTCAAACGAAGCTGCATACCATTGACCATAAGGCCATGGTGAAACGGGCCGCAAAGCTGATGGAGGAGCTGGACCTGAAGATCGATGTGATGCAGAACCTGGAGAATTGCTCGCTGGCTTTGCAGCAGATGATCGCCATCGCCCGGGCGGTGGATATGGAGTGCAAGGTGCTTATTCTGGATGAGCCGACCTCCTCGCTGGACGACAATGAGGTGGAGAAGCTTTTTTCCCTCATGCGCAAGCTCAGGGACAAGGGCGTAGGCATCATCTTCGTAACGCACTTTCTTGCGCAGGTGTATGCCGTCTGCGGCCGCATCACGGTGCTGCGCAACGGACAATTGGTGGGGGAATACGCCATCGCCGACCTGCCCCGGGTGAAGCTGATTGCGGCCATGATGGGCAAAGACATTGACGACCTGGCGAACATCAGGCATGAAGGCAGCAAGGATCTTACGGAAGAGCCGCTGATCGATGCGAAGAATCTAAGCCATATGGGAAAGATCAAGCCCTTCGACCTTACAATCCGCAAGGGCGAGGTGGTGGGACTCACAGGTCTTTTGGGCTCCGGCCGCAGTGAGCTGGCCCGCGCCATCTACGGCGCGGACCGCGCACAAACGGGCACACTGAAGGTCAAGGACAAGCCCGTGAGGATTGCCCACCCCATTGATGCGATGAACCACGGCATGGGCATGCTGCCAGACGACCGCAAGGCAGAGGGCATCATTGAGGACCTGTCCGTGCGGGAGAACATCATCCTGGCGATCCAGGCGCGGCGCGGCATGCTGAAGCGGCTGCCCGTGAAGGAACAGTGCGAGATTGCCGATAGGCTGATAGAGCTATTGCAGATCAAGACGCCCGGCCGTGAAACGCTGACGAAGCAGCTCTCCGGCGGCAACCAGCAAAAGGTCATCCTCGCACGCTGGCTGGCCACCGCTCCGGATTTTCTCATCCTTGACGAGCCGACCCGCGGCATTGACATCGGCACAAAAACGGAGATTCAGAAGCTGATCATCCGGCTTGCCGGTGAAGGAAAAGGCATTCTCTTCATTTCCTCCGAGATCGAGGAAATGCTGCGCACCTGCAGCCGGCTGGCTGTGCTCAGGGACCGGGAAAAGGTGGGAGAGCTTAACGGAAACATGACGCAGGAGAGCATTATGCATGCCATCGCAGGAGGTGAAACGCATGAACGCGCTTAAAAGGCTCGCCCGCATGCGGCTGTTCCTGCCGCTTTTCAGCATGTTTCTGGTCATGGCGGTGAACATCGTCTTTGACCTGACCAAAGGCAACGTATTCTATAACTTTTTCACGGTCACCATCAAGAACGGCGTGCTCTACGGCCGCCTGGTGGATATCCTGAACCGCGGCAGCGAGGCGGCCATCCTGGCCATCGGCATGACGATGGTAGTTTCCGCCTCCGCCGGCGCCGATATTTCCGTAGGCTCGGTAATGAGCCTGGCCGGCGGCGTGTGCTGTGTGCTGCTGGCCGGCTTTGGGAATGTGAATGTATCGGAATACGCCCTGCCCCTGTGGGTTGGCATCGGCGCGGGCATCCTGGCGGCCTGCCTGTGCGGCGCGTTCAGCGGTTTTCTGGTCTCTTACATGAACATCCAGCCCATGGTGGCAACGCTCATCCTGTTCTCTGCCGGCCGCGCCATCGGCCTGCTGCTATGCAACAGCATGATCGTATACATCCGCGTTCCTTCGTTCCGGTTCTTTGGCGGCTATGCCGGGATCTTCCCGACCCCCATCCTGATTTCGGCGGCATGCATTGCGGTCATGGCGCTGATTTTGAAGTTCACGGCGCTGGGCATGTATGTGCAAAGCGTGGGTATCAACCCAAAGGCCGCCCGTATCGCGGGCTATCAGTCCAAGCGCATCATCTTCACGGCATTTGTTATCAGCGGCCTGTGCGCGGGCATCGCCGGCATCGTAGCCACCAGCCGCATCTATTCGGCCGACACAAATAACATCGGGCTCAACCTGGAACTGGATGCCATCCTGGCCGTGGCCCTGGGTGGCAACAGCCTGGGGGGGGGCAAGTTCAGGTTCTCCGGCTCCATCATCGGCGCGTACACCATCCAGGCTATCACCACCACGCTGCTCACCCTGGGCGTATCCTCGGCGCAGGCGCCGGTATTCAAAGCCATCATCGTGATCCTGATCGTGACCATTCAGGCCCCGGCCGTGCGGGCCTATTTTGCAAGGCGCGCCTCTTTAAGGGCGCTTGAAGCCCACAAGGAGGCGGTCAGCATATGAACAGCGCAGCGCTTGCAAGGCGCCCCCGCAGGCAAATGAACAGCAGCGGCATGCTGCTGCTTATCACCATCCTGCTGTTTGCGGCCATGTACGTGGCCGGTTGCATCCTATATGCGGACAAGGGCTTCGCGTATCTGCAAACCTTCCTGAACATCCTTATCAATAACTCCGGCCTGATCTGCGTCACATGCGGCATGACCTGCGTGATGCTTACCGGCAGCATCGATATTTCCGTGGGGGCGCTGATCGCCATGGATTGCATGTTTATCGCCGTCGGCATTGAATATTGGGGGATGTCCGCCCCCCTCCTGATGCTGCTGGTGCTCTTGATCGGTGTGGCATTCGGCCTTGTGCAGGGTCTTTGCGTTGGGTATCTGGGCATCCAGCCTTTCATCGTCACCATGGCAGGCATGTTCTTCGCCCGGGGCATGACAGCCATGATCAGCACCCAGCAGGTGACCATCAAGAGCAGCGAGTTCTTTGTATCCCTGGCCAATCTGAAGTTTTCCATGCCCTTTGACATTGGCGCATACCTTAACAAAAACGGCAGGCTGATGGTTCCCTACATCCGGCTGCCGGTCATCATCGCCCTCGCGGTGCTGGCCATCACCTTTCTCGTACTGCGCTATACAAAGTTCGGCCGCAGCCTGTACGCGGTGGGCGGCAACCAGCAATCTGCCGCGCTGATGGGGCTGGACGTGAAAAGGACGCGCATGAAAGCCTATATCCTGTCCAGCGTGCGGTGCTCGGTCGGCGGCATCTGCTACTGCCTGAACACCATGGCCGGTACCACAACCCAGGCGCTCGGCCTGGAAATGGACGCGATCTCCTCGGCAGTCATCGGCGGCACGCTGCTGACCGGCGGCGTTGGCAACGTGATCGGCTCGTTTTTCGGCGTGCTGATCAATGGAACGATCTCCAGCCTGGTCAAGACAAACGGCAAACTGGTCTCTTCCTGGTCCAACGTGGTGACGGCCTTGCTGCTGTGCTTCTTCATCATGCTGCAGGCAGTCTTTGCCAAGCTGAAGGCGCGCTCCCGGAGATGAAAATTGAAACGGTCTCACCGCCGGCCAAAGTACGGGGCTTGTGCCATGATCAAGGATATGCTGCCGCCATATACCGCGGCGCGGATCCTTCTGTTATGAAAACGTTCCATCCCATCCATGGCCTTCTCCTGGGCGCCGCATCTAACCGCCCTCCGGTGCGGCGCCCGTTTTCTGCCAAGCGCCGGGGCATTGAAGCGCGCGCTGCTCCGCGCGGAAGAATAGCGGGCAGCCCGGGCAAGAAAGGTGCTTGGAGTAAGAAATCGAAAATCGGCCCTTGATTTTCTTCTGTACGTATGCTAAAATATTTTTTGCAACTGCCAAGTGCATGGGATTATAGCTCAGTTGGTTAGAGTGCCACGTTGACATCGTGGA
>JAEWWY010000002.1 GCA_023458835.1 Bacillota bacterium | reverse complement strand
CTGATGCGGATATGCCTTTGGGGAAAGGGACCGGATGGGGGACTTATGCCCCTGGAAAGCTTGTGAAAGGAACATACATGCGCGAGATCATACTCTTTGAAGAGAAAAACCGCTGCCATACCGCATTGCTGGAAGATGGCGAGGTTTGCGAATATGACGCCTATGAGCGTGAAAAATCCTCCTCCATGGCCAGTGCTATTTTCAAGGGCCGGGTGGAACGTATCGTCCCGGGGATGGACGCGGCCTTCGTGGATCTGGGCCTGGAGAGGAATGGCTTTCTGCCTTTAGGGGAAGCGCCCGGTTTTCAGGTTAAGAAAAGCGCCCGCTCCTCCCTGCAGACAGGCCAGGAGATTCTGGTGCAGGTGAAGAAGGACCCGATGGGGGAAAAAGGCGCCTACCTTACCCGGGATATCACCTTCCCGGGTACGTATGTGGTCTTTCTGCCGCTGGATGCGTTCGTGGGCGTTTCCCAGCGGGTGCAAAATGAAACGGAGCGGGAGCTTTTGCAGTGCCTCGGCCGGGAGCTTGCGCCTTTGAACGCCGGGCTGGTGATGCGCTCCGCTTCACTTTCCGCCGGCCGCGAGGATATTGCCCAGGAGATCGCCGCTTTGCAGGGGGCGTGGCAAGAAGTTCAAAGGCTGTACCCTCAATCAAATGCGCCCCGGCTGCTGTATAAAAACCCCGACCCTTTTACCGAACTGCTAAGAGATTACCCGGCCAGGGAGATCGGCAGGGTGGTCACCAACAGAAAAGATATGATGATTCCCGGCATAGAAATTTCCTGCGTCTCCGATGAAAACCTGTTGGCGGCTTTCGGCATCCTTTCTCAGGTGGAAAAGGCGCTTCACCGCAAGGTGTGGCTCAAAAGCGGCGGATATCTCATATTTGACCTGTGCGAAGCTATGACCGTAATCGATGTGAACACCGGAAAATTCACAGGCAAAAAGCTGCTGGAGGATACAATCTTCACCCTCAACAAGGAAGCCTGCCGGGAAATCGCAAGGCAGGTGCGGCTTCGCAACATAGGCGGCATCATCATGATGGACTTTATCGATATGCAGGAGGAGCATCACCGGCAGATGGTCCTGGAAACGCTGAAGACGGAGCTGAATCGCGACCGGGTCAAAACCGTGGTGCACGGCTTTACTTCCCTGGGGCTTACGGAATGCACCCGGAAAAAATCAAAAACACCGCTGCACCTTTTGATGTCAGCGATCTGCCCCAACTGCATGGGGAGTGGCAGGGTGCGCGCAAAGGACGGGCAGGAAAGAGAGGACTCCCTAAATGGGTGAAAGGAAGCCGGTGCTTGTAACACCGCAAGAAATAGCGCAGCAGAGCAGGTTTATGGACCTTGCCCGGGAGCATCCGGATAAACCAAAGTCGTACCATATTATCACCTTTGGGTGCCAGATGAATATGCATGACAGCGAAAAGCTGGCGGGCATGCTGCAAAGCATGGGCATCCCCGAGGCGCCCACCAAGGAAGAGGCGGATTTTGTTTTATACAATACCTGCTGTGTACGCGACAACGCGGAGCGCCGGGCCTTGGGAAATGTGATCTGGCTGAAGGAGTTGAAAAAGAAAAATCCCGAATTGATCATCGGCGTATGCGGCTGCATGATCCAGCAGCAGGGCATGGCCGACAAGCTGCTGGATCAATACAAATTTATCGACATCGCCTTTGGCACCCACAACCTGCACCGTTTTCCGGAGATCCTTTATAAGGAGCTGGAAAGCTCCAAGCCCGTGGTGGAGGTGTGCTTCCAGGAAGACCTGATTGCGGAGGATATTCCCATACGCCGCCCGACGCCGCATCAGGCCTACATTACCATCATGTACGGCTGCAACAACTTCTGCTCCTTTTGCATCGTGCCTTATGTACGGGGCAGAGAGCGCTCCAGGAGCCCGGAAAGCATCCTTGCGGAAGCACAAAAACTGTATGACAGCGGCGTAAAGGAAATTATGCTGCTGGGGCAAAACGTGAACTCCTATGGCGGCGGCCTGGATGCGGCCATGAGCTTTCCCAGGCTGCTTCAGGAATTGGACCAGATCGGCATCCCGCGCATCCGCTTTATGACATCCCATCCCAAGGACCTTTCCGATGAACTGATCCAGGTGATGGCGCAAAGCCGGCATATCTGCCCCCATTTCCATCTGCCTGTGCAATCGGGAAACGATGAGATCCTCAAAGCCATGAACCGGCGCTATACCAGGGAACAATATTTGCGCCGGGTCGAAGAATTGCGCCAGGCCGTGCCAGGTATAGGCCTCACCACCGATCTGATCGTAGGCTTCCCCGGTGAAACGGAAGCGCAGTTTTTGGACACCATGTCTCTTGTTAAGGAGGTGTGCTATGATGCCGCATTCACCTTTATCTATTCTCCCCGGGAGGGAACCAGAGCGGCCAAAATGGAAGGCCGTATTTCTGCTGAGGTGGCCAAGGACAGGATCCAGCGGTTGATTGCGGCGCAGGAGGAAATCACGGCAAACATTCACAACGGCCTCATCGGCAAGCGGGAGCAGGTACTGGTGGAAAGCCTGTCCAAGAGGAATGAAAAGCAGGTATCCGGCAAAGGGATGCGGAATATTACCATCAGTTTTTCCGGTACACCCGAGGACATCGGGAAGATTATTCCCGTAACGATTACATCCTCCGGCGTAAGCACGCTGCGGGGAGAACGAGATCATCAAGGAGAGGAACCATGAAGAAAGTATTGGAAAAGGCCGAACAATTGGCCGGATCTATTCTGGATAGCGACGAATTTATCCGTATGCGCCTGGCGGAGCAGGCTGTGACAAAAGATGAAGTGGGAACCCGGCTGATTGCTGATTTTATTGAAAAGCGCCAGCGGATGGAGAATCTGCTGTCCCAAACCAATCTGGACAAGGGTGAGCTGGTCACCGCCGGGGATGAAATGGATGCGGCGCAAAAGAAAATGAACGATTATCCGATGATCCAGACCATGCAAACCGCCCGGGCCGATTTTACAGACATGATGAACAAGGTCAATGCGCTGATCCGGTTTGTGGTGACAGGGGAAACAGAACAGCCGCAAAGCGGCTGTTCAGGCTCCTGCGACGGCTGCAGCGGCTGTAAGCATTAACAGAGTTGTACCAAAGTCTTTATAGGCACATAGGAGGCTAAGATATGGCCAGCGTCACCCCTATGATGCAGCAATATCTGCAGATCAAGGAACAGTACAAGGACTGCATTTTATTTTTTCGCCTGGGCGATTTTTATGAAATGTTCTTTGAGGATGCCCACACGGCTTCCCGGGAACTGGAATTGACGCTGACGGGGAAGGATTGCGGCCTGGAGGAGCGCGCCCCGATGTGCGGTGTTCCTTTTCACAGCGCCTCCGTATATATCACGCGCCTGATCGAAAAGGGTTACAAGGTGGCCATCTGCGAGCAGGTTTCCGACCCGGCACTGAGCAAGGGGCTGGTGGAGCGGGAGGTTGTCCGCATCGTGACACCGGGCACCATCGTCGATTCCACGCTGCTGGATGAGCGGGAGAACCATTTCCTGCTATGCATCTATCTGACCGGCATCACGGCGGGCCTTGCCTTTGTGGATGTATCCACAGGGGAATTTTTCGTGCACCAGTTGCAGCCCTATCTGGACGTGCTCTTGGACGAGGTTTTGCGGATTCGGCCCAATGAGATCATTACCAACGACCTGAATACCTTGCGCCAGTTCATTGGGGTGGATGTTTCCTGCACCGAATACAGCCACGGCGCCTTTGCGCCTGCCCAGGCCCATGGTGCGCTTTGCAGTCACTTTCATTTAAACGACCTGTCGCCTTTGGGCCTGGCGGATGATTATAAAGCCGGCGCGCTGGCGGCCGGCGCGCTGATGCTGTACCTGAATGAAACGCAAAAGAACGCATTGGAGCATATCGCCGGCCTGCGCATCTACCCCAGCAGCCAGATCATGCTGCTGGACCGCAGCGCCAGGCGGAATCTGGAACTGACGGAGAGCCTCCGGGGCCGCACAAAGAAGGGAACGTTACTCTGGCTTTTAGACCAGACCTCCACCGCCATGGGAGGGCGCCTGCTGCGAAGCTGGATCGAGCAGCCCCTTGTGGACAGGGAAAAAATCAATCAGCGGCTGGATGCCGTGGCGGCCATCATCAAAGAGCATGTGCTTTGCAGGTCCCTTTCCGATGAGCTTCGTGGCGTATACGATATTGAACGGCTGCTGAGCCGCGTCTCCTACAAAAGCATCAACGCCAGGGACTGCCTGGCGCTGATGGGGTCGCTGAAAAGGGTGCCATCCATCAAGGAGTTGATGCAATCGCTTTTAAGCCCGCTGCTAAACAGCCTGGAAGCGATGCTGGATCCCATGGAGGAGCTCACGGAGCTGATTGAGCGGGCCATCCATCCGGACGCGCCGCTGTCCATTACGGAAGGCGGCATCATTCGTGAAGGATACAGCCAGCGCTTGGACAGCCTTCGGGAGGCCGCCACCAGCGGCAAGCAGTGGATATTGGACCTGGAAGCAAAGGAACGCCAGGAGACGGGCATCAAAAACCTGCGCATCCAGTATAACCGCGTGTTCGGCTACTATATCGAAGTCACCAAATCGTATTACGAGCTGGTACCGCTGCGGTATATGCGCAAGCAGACGCTGGCCAACTGTGAGCGGTACATCACGCCGGAGCTTAGGGAAATCGAGCAGAAGATCGTCGGCGCCCAGGAGCAGTCCATACGGCTGGAAATGGAGCTGTTCGTTACCATCCGGGAACATATTTTGGCGCAGATAGAGCCTATGCAAAGGACGGCGCTGGGCTTAAAAACGCTGGACGCGCTCGTATCCCTGGCCAAGGTGGCCAGCAACAACCACTACGTCCGCCCGGAAATGACGGAGGACGGGAAGCTGACCATTGTGGATGGCCGGCACCCCGTGGTGGAGCAGACGCTTCGGGAAGGCGCGTTCGTCCCCAATGATACCTTTATGGACAACGACAGCCAGCGCATGCTGATCATTACCGGCCCCAATATGGCCGGAAAGAGCACGTATATGCGCCAGGTAGCGCTGATCGTGCTCATGGCCCATATTGGCAGCTTTGTACCGGCACGGGAGGCCGTTATCCCCATTGTGGACAGGATCTTTACCAGGGTCGGCGCCTCCGACGACCTGGCCAGCGGTCAATCCACCTTCATGGTGGAGATGTCGGAGGTGGCATATATCCTGCGCAACGCCACCCCCAGATCCCTGGTGATTTTGGATGAGATCGGCCGCGGGACAAGCACCTTTGATGGCCTCTCCATCGCCTGGTCTGTGGTGGAATACTTATGCGACAAGGAAAACTCCGGCGCGAAAACGCTGTTTGCCACCCATTACCATGAGCTGTCCGAGCTGGAGGGGCGGCTTAATGGCGTTCAAAACTACTGCATCTCCGTCAAGGAGCACGGCGAGGACGTGATTTTCCTGCGCAAGATCGTCCGCGGCGGCGCGGACAAAAGCTTCGGCGTGCATGTGGCCAGGCTGGCCGGCGTCCCGCAGCCGGTTTTGATGCGCGCCCATGAGATACAGGCCCGGCTGGAGGTGTCGGACATCAACCAAAACACCATCGGGCAGAATATTCTGGAAGAAGGAAAAAAGGCAGGCAGCCAGCAGGTGGGCCTGTTCAACTACGCCCAGACGGAGCTGGTGGAAGAAATCAAAAACATCGATGTGATGGCATTGACGCCCATGGACGCCATCAACCATCTGTTCCGCCTTAGGGAAAAGGCACGAAAGTTATAAGGAGGTACCCATGCGCCCCATTGTAAAGCTGTCTCCGGAGGTCGTCGGCAAGATTGCTGCCGGTGAAGTGGTAGAGCGCCCTGCCGCCGCCATCAAGGAGATGGTGGAAAACAGCATGGATGCCGGTGCCAGCGCCATCACCATCGAAATCCGGGATGGGGGAATCGCCTACATCCGCGTGACCGACAACGGCAGCGGTATTCCCCAGCCGCAGATCCGCATGGCCTTCGAGCGGCATGCCACCAGCAAAATCGTTTCCTCCGAGGACCTGCATCATATAGAAACGCTTGGCTTCCGGGGTGAGGCACTGGCCTCCATTGCGGCGGTAAGCCGGGTAACCTGCACCACCCGCGTTCGGGGGGAGGACAGCGGCATTTCCGTCATCAATGAGGGCGGCGTCATTCAGGATATCCGGGAGGCCGCATGCCCCGAGGGAACAACTTTCATCATTCGGGACCTGTTCTTCAATACGCCCGTGCGGCTGAAATTTTTGAAAAAGCCCGCCGCGGAGGCGGCTTTTGTTTCCGATCTTGTGATGCGGCTGATTTTATCGAATCCCGCAATCTCCTTCCGCTTGATCAATCAGGGAAAGGTGATCTATCACAGCCCGGGCGACGGCAAGCTGGAATCCGCCGTGTACAGCATTTACGGCAAGGAAATGCTCAAATCCATGCGATACGTTTCCGGTGGTTCCCGGGGGGTATGGATGGAGGGCTATGTGGGCATAGGGGACAGCGCCAGGGGTACCCGCAGCCATCAGTCCTTCTTTATCAATGGGCGGTATATGAAAAGCGCGCTTCTTGCCCAAGCGTTGGAGCAGGGGTGCAGGGAGCGGGTGACCATCGGCCATTTCCCCACCTGTGTGCTGCATCTGAAGATGGCGCTTGAGGCGGTAGATGTGAATGTACACCCCAACAAGATGGAAGTCCGCTTTCAGAATGAAAACGATATCTTTGAGGCTGTGCGCGACATGATCCAGGAGGTACTGCGCAAGGATGCGCCTCTTGAAAACGTGCCGGAGATGGAGCTGAATCCCGCTAACGCCCCGAGGAATCTGTTTTCAAACAGCGTTGTCGTGCAGAGTACGGCGCCTGTCAAACCAGACTCCAGTCCAAATGTCCCATCCACAAAAAGTGATGTGATGGGACCAGCGAGCGACAGACCGGAGCTTAAAAGTGAACCCCGGAGATTAGAACCGCAGTCTGGTTCAAATATCCCTGTAAGAAATCCCATTGTTGTGCCGGTGCCTGGCCGGGAGCAAGGGCCGGTTCTTAGGGAAACATATATGCCTGCTTCCGTGATGCCGGCTCTTTCTGTACCCCTAGAGGAAGTGATTCCTTCCGCTGTTGAGCCGCCTGCGAAAAGCCTTCAGCCTGCCGAGACGGTGGAAACCATCTCCGCCTTGCCCGAGCGGGAAAGGAAGCCAGACTTAAAAGTGCTGGGTGTGGTGTTTCAAACATACATTCTGATCGAATATGGAGACCAATTGCTTCTGATTGATCAGCATGCCGCCCATGAAAGGCTGCTTTTTGACCAGATGATACGGGCCTATGATCAGCATGCCGCCTCACAGCCTTTGCTTGTACCCCAGGTGGTGACACTGACTCACCGGGAACTGGAAACGCTTCAGGAGAATCAGGAAGCGCTTTCACAGGCCGGCTTTGAGGTATCCTCCTTTGGCGATCATGCCGTGCAGATCCGGTCGGTTCCCATCATACTGGGGCAGCCCCAGGCCAAGAACTTTCTCTTGGAACTGCTGGACGAGCTGGAGGCAATGCGCGGCCTTACTACGCTGGAGAAGCGGCGGACAGCCATATTGCAAATGGCCTGCAAGCGCGCTGTAAAGGGCGGGGAGCGATTGCCGCAGGTGGAGATCGAAGATCTTGTTCGCAGGACCACTGAAACCGGCGTGACGCCTACCTGTCCCCATGGCCGTCCGCTGGTCATTTCCATTACCCATCAGGACCTGGACAAACGTTTCAAGCGCATACAATAGCCGGAAGGAAGTCCGTTTCGTGTTGAAGCCTCCCTTGGTTGTCATCGCCGGCCCCACGGCCAGCGGGAAAACAAGCCTTTCCATCGCTCTTTCCCACCGTTTGCAGGGTGAAGTGGTCGCCATGGATTCCATGCAGGTGTACAGGCACATGGATATCGGCACCGCCAAGCCTGCCATGCCGGAACGGGAGGGCATATTGCATCACATGCTGGATGTGGTGGAGCCTAAAGATGCCTATTCCGTAGCCGAATACGCAAAGCAGGCAAAAGCCTGCATCGAGGATGTCTATCAGCGAGGGAAGATACCCATCCTGGCGGGCGGTACCGGGCTGTATTTAAAGGCGCTGACCACTTCCATGGAGCTGGGGGGGACGCAGGGGGATTCCGCTATCCGGGAGAGGCTGACAGCCATCGCCCAGGAAGAAAACGGCGGTGAAGCGCTCTGCGGCATGCTTCAAAGGGTGGATCCGGTGACCGCAAACCGGCTGCACAGGAATGACATTCGCCGCATCATAAGGGCGCTGGAGGTATATGAGCTGACAGGGAGGCCCATATCCTGCCAGCAGCCCAAGGAGCAGGAATGCCCCTACAGACTTTGCATTTTGGGGCTCTTCATAGAACGGGAAACGCTGTACAGGCGCATTGAAGACCGGGTGGATGATATGATGGATATGGGTCTTCCCGCGGAAGTGGAAAGCCTTCTGCACATGGGTGTTCCGCCGGAGGCCCAGTCCATGCAGGGGCTGGGCTATAAGGAGCTGATCCCCGTGGTGCGCGATGGACAGCCGCCTCAAACAGCCGTGGAAGCCATTAAATTGGGCACGCGCCATTATGCCAAGCGGCAGATGACCTGGTTCCGCAGGACGGAAGGCATCGTTTGGCTGGACGCGCTCAAAAAGGATTGCATGGAGCAGGCCCTTCATCATATCCGGGCCAC
>JAEWWY010000001.1 GCA_023458835.1 Bacillota bacterium | reverse complement strand
CGCTCTTGCCCAAGTCCATGGCGAAAAAGCCGCTGCCCGTATTGTACAACTCCTGGTACGCCACCGAGTTCCATGTGGAGGTGGCTTCCCAGATCGCCCTGGCGAAAAAGGCGGCCGCCATTGGTGTGGAATTGTTCGTGATCGACGACGGCTGGTTCGGGCAGCGCAACAGCGACAAGGCCGGGCTTGGCGACTGGTGGGCCAACCCGGAAAAGTTCCCCAGGGGATTGAACGAGCTCATATCTGCCGTCAACGGCCTGGGCATGGATTTTGGCATCTGGATCGAGCCGGAAATGGTGAACCCGGACAGCGACCTGTACCGTGCCCACCCCGACTGGGTCTACCGCTACCCCACCCGGGAGGTGATGACGCGGCGGAACCAGTACATGCTGGACATGACCAACCCCCAGGTGGTTGAATATCTTACGGGCTTGTTTGACAGGCTGCTAAGCGAAAACAACATTGCCTATGTGAAATGGGATTACAACCGGGCCATGGGCGAGTGCGCCTCCGGCCATAACCCCGCCGGCAGCAAGGAAATCTGGGTGCGCAATGTGCAGGGCTTTTATCAATTGGCACAAGCGTTGCGGGAAAAACATCCCCACGTGGAATTCGAGGCCTGCGCCGGCGGCGGCGGGCGGGTGGACTTTGGCTGTCTCACTCGTTTTGACGAATACTGGCCCAGCGACAACACCGACGGCATCGACCGGCTGTTCATCCAGGAAGGATACAGTTTGCTTTACCCCGTCAAGTGCATGCGGGCCTGGGTGACCCATGAGGGAAACCTGCCCCTTTCTTTCCGGGCCGACAGCAGCATGTGCGGCGCGTTGGGCATTGGGCTGGATCTGACGAAATCCACCCCCGAGGAGCTTGACCAGCTCAAGGAAAAGATCACCCAGTACAAGCGCATCCGGGATACGGTGCAGTTTGGCGATGTCTACCGCTTGCAGTCCCTGCGGCTCCATGATCCTATTCACGCAGTGCAGTATGAGAAGGACAGGCGGACCGTGCTGTTTGCCTTCCTTGTGCACACCGCCTTCTACCGTTCCCAATACAATGTGCGTTTGAAGGGCCTTGCGGCCGACGGCCTGTACAAATACCGCCTGAGTGGCGCGGAGCATATAAAATCCGGTGCGTACCTGATGAGCCGGGGCCTGGATTTGCCCCTTCGCCGGAACTTTGACAGCCTGGTCGTGGAAATGGAGAGGCTTTCATGAGCGGCAAGGATGTAAAGGTTTTTCTTGGCGAATACCGCAGATTGAGCGCAGTCATCCTGGAAAATGATGTTCTTCGAACTGTGATCCTGCCGGAGCGGGGTGGAAAAACCGTGTCGATCGTCCATAAGCCCCGAAGCTTTGAACTGCTGGCCCAGCCCAAAGGGGAATATCCGCCCCTTGCGCCCGGCATGGATTTTTCCCTGGGGGACGCTTCCGGGTTTGACGACGCGTTCCCCAGCATCGATCCGGAAACGGTACAGGTGGGCGGGAACCCCGTCGCCTATCCGGATCACGGGGAAATATGGACGATGAATATGCAGGCCGCTTTGCTGGAAGGTGGCGTGCGGCTGGCGGGGGAAAGCAGGATCCTGCCTTACCGCTATCAAAAAGAGATACGGCTGGATGGGGATCAAGTGACTTACCGCTATACGATCACGCATACGGGCGGAGAGCCCTTTCCCTGCCTGTGGGCGTGCCACTGCCTGATGCGGTATGAGCCGGACATGGAGCTATCGTACCCCAAGGGCGCGGAATGCGCGGAAAACGTGCTGGCAAGCACAGCATTGGGCGCGCCGGGAAGGCTTTATCCCCTGGCGGGCGGCGTGTATGACTTTACCGCTGTGCCGCCGCCTGAAAGCCGGACCATGGTGAAGTATTACCTGCAGGGCCGCTGCTTGCAGGGCCGGTGCGGCTGCTATTATCCTTCCCAGGGCGTGGCCTGTGACATGGAATTTGACGCGCAGGCGCTGCCGTATCTTGGCTTCTGGCTCACGGCAGGGGGCTACCGCGGCGAGTATAATTGCGCCTTTGAGCCCGCCACAAGCTATTACGACGGCATATCCCGGGCACAGGCCAATCAGACGGTGCATGCGCTCCGGCCAGGCGAGCCATTTTCGTTTTCGCTGGCGCTGCGTTTGCGCAATGTATGAAATACAAGTATTCCGGAGGTGTTATCCCGTGAAGCAAGTGAAGGTATGGGCGGAGGATGTCCAAATCCCCACCTATTTGCCGGGGGAACCGGACAAGAACCCGATTTTTTTGGAAAAGCGTGTGTATCAGGGCAGCTCCGGCAAGGTGTATCCCCACAGCGTCATCGACAGTGTGTCGGATGAAAAGGTTTTGAAAGCCTACCGGGCCGTGTACCTGGAAAATGAGTATTTAAAGATCATGGTGCTGCCTGAACTGGGCGGGCGCATCCATCGGGCCACCGACAAGACAAACGGCTATGATTTTGTGTATTACAACCAGGTCATCAAGCCTGCCCTGGTGGGCCTGGCTGGACCCTGGATCTCCGGGGGCATTGAGTTCAACTGGCCCCAGCACCACCGGCCCAGCACGTTTGATCCCGTATCCTTCCGCAT